>JAQICP010000261.1 GCA_027858555.1 Vallitaleaceae bacterium | reverse complement strand
GATATATTTTGATTAATATTATCTGTTTCTTCTGCACCTTTATTAATTGTATGTGAAACATCAAAAATTGCTTTAGCAATTCCTGCTGCAGAAGCAGTTAACTCCTCTGTCACAGCACTAATATCCGTTACTAAGTCGTTAACATAATTAGCGTCCTCACTATCGTGATCAGATACATCAATGAACCCATTATAATCTTTAATAACACTGCTATCTATAAATACCATCAGATTTTCCGAACTTTTAGCTAAATTATCAACTGATTCAATAACATATTTTGTAATTTCCTGGATTTCATTTGCTCTGTTCTCAGAGTCTTCTGCCAATTTTCTGATTTCATCAGAAACAACAGCAAACCCTTTACCTGCTTCTCCAGCTCTCGCAGCTTCTATTGCTGCATTTAAAGCTAATAGATTTGTTTGGGATGAAATCTCTAAAATCGATGTGGATAGTGCTTCAATTCTAATAACTTCTTTAGATTTCAATATTGCAATTTCTAATTGTTGTTTTGAAACATTATAAATATCTAATGCTTGATTTTTCGAAGTAGTCACACCATCCTTTAAAGAAATAGCTCTATAGCTTATTGCTCCTGCTTCATTCGCGCCTTCTTGTGTCTTAAGTGCTACTGATTCAATGGCTGTCTCTATTTGTATTGAGGATGCACTAGCTTCCTCTGCAGTGAGAGCTGTTGAATTCATTGCAATGGCTAAAGTCGCTACATTTGCTGATGTTCCTTCAATATCATTATTCAAACTTTTTAAATTACTAAGCACACCTTCGGAAGCACTTTGTACTTTATTTGAATTTTCATTAACCTCCACAATAATGCCACGTATATTTTCAATAAATTTGTTAACACCGTTTGCAAGGTCATATATCTCATCCTTTGATTTGATTTCAATTTTTTGTGTTAAATCTCCACCTTGTTCTGCTAAAAGTTGAAATCTTTTTCCTAATCTAACAATTGGGCTTACAATATTACGAGAAAGAATTATAGCTGATAATAAGCAAGTGATTATTAAAAAGATGTTAACGCTCACCATAGTAGCAACCGAATCATTAAAAATCCTTTCAACAGATGCGCTTTTGCTTTTTGCCTGTGTGGTACTAAATGATACTAGTTCTGAGCACAAACCAGAGACTTCAGCATATGCCACCTCGCCCTCCCCGCTCATTAAATCCATGCCTTCATCTTTTAAGAGCTTGTTACTTAATTTAATGAGGTCATCGTGGATAATGAAATATGCATCCCATTTGGTCTTGAGCATCTCAAGTACTGATTTGTCTTCCTCATTATAGATTTGAGCTTCATATAACATAATTTCTTCATTAACTCTTTGATTAATTTCGTTCATATTAGTTTTTATTATATCCATCTCACTAGTACTTGTGGCGATATGTTGAAACTCCAAAATACGAAACTCTGTTGTCAAAGTATTAATGGTATAAGCATTTTCTATTCTACTCAACCAATTCTTTGTGATTTCCTTAGTATTCGTTTGAATCTTCATTAAATTCATAAACATCATCCCATTTGAAAGCAAAACAATGATAACTAATCCGGTAAAAGTAAGTATCAATTTTGATTTAATCTTTAATTTCATTACATTCTTTCCTTTCAATGTTTGAATTATTATAGTTTATAATTTTAATACTATAAACCATTTTATGTAACCTTTGTTCAAAACCAATATCATGACATGTATCATGATATTAAGTATAATCAACTTAAATTAATGAGCTGTATTACAAAGCTTAAAGCAAGTCAGCTGGATAGATTATTCCAATTTGTTTTCTTGCCTCATCGATAACTTCCATTGAGTTTGTTGTGATTCTATTATATTCATCCTGTATACTTTTGCCGTTAATCATATTTGTAAAAGCTTCAATTGCATAAACCATATCATAGGGCAAATATACGGCTTCTGGTAACATTTCCACATGTCCATCATTGTATTTTATTCTCATATGCTTTGGAGATACAATCTGTTCGAAATAAAGTGTTCCTTTCTCACCTTGAATCTCACATGGTAACTCTGAATTTGTTATTTTAGAATAAACTAAGTTTGCTTCCATTCCATTGTATAGTGCAATTATATTTCCCATAGCATCAATACTTTTTGGTAATATATACCCATTTGCTGATATATTAATGGGTTTTCCAAATAAACTAACTAATACTGCAACACAATAAACGCCAATATCCATCAATGCACCATTTGATAATTCCGGTTTAAAAGCGTTCTCAATGATACCAGCTTTAAAGTTATCATACCTCGAAGAGTACTGACAAAAATTGAAATTAACCTTCCTGATAGGACCAATTTTTATGAGATTTTCCTTAATAATTTGATACGCCGGTGTGAATAGGGGACGCATTGCTTCTAGAATGATTTTTTTATTTTCATTAGCTACATGGATCATGTTTTTCCATTCGAAGAGATTTGATGCGATAGGTTTTTCACAAAGTACATGCTTTCCGTTCTCAATCAAAAGAATACTCTGAGAGGCATGACAATAGGTGGGACTCGCAATATATACTGCGTCAATATCTTTTGAATTCACCAAATCATCAAAGCAATCAAAAACTCGAACACTTTCCAAATCATGTATAAAAGCTCTTCCCCTATTTAAATCCCGCGAATAGACCGCAGCAAATTCAAACTGATTCAGAAGATATGCTGCTTCTAAAAATCTTTTAGTAATGAAATTAGTACCTACAACAGCGAATCTTATTTTTTTCACATTATCCTCCAATTTAAATTTCCACTAGTATAATCATATAACCGTTTTACACTCTAATCCATAATATTGATCTTTAATAAAAAATAACACTATTTCAGATTACGACTTTAACTGACTACTTTAATAATTTCAAGAGTTCCAGCTATAGCATATTCACCGTAGCCGTAAGGCAAAATGAAAAAATCACCCTTTTTAATTGAAATGCCATCTATCATCCCTTCACCCTTTATTACACACAGAATCGTAAATGGTTCCTGTTGGACAAAATCATAAGAGCCATTAATCACAATACGATCCACATCATAGTAAAGACAACGGATTAACTTTTCTTTAAAGACACCTTTATTCAATTGTTGTCTGCTAAGTTTTCGACAGTCTGACAGTTCTCGAGAAGGGCAATTTATAACCTCTATACTTTTGTCGATATGAAGTTCTCTTTTTATACCACCTTCATATCTATCATAATCATATAGCCTATATGTAATATCACTACTCTGTTGAATTTCTAATATTAATGTTCCAGCTTTAATTGCATGAACCGTTCCTGGTTCTATCTGAAAAAAATCTTCTGAATGAATACTTTTCTTGCAAATCAATTCTTCCCATCTGTTTTCTTCAATCATAAGTGTCATTTCTTCTTTAGACCTAGCATTATGACCTACGACAATTTGTGCATCTTCATCACATTCCAAAATATACCAACATTCTGTTTTCCCTAGAGATCCCTTTTCGTGGATACTAGCAAATGTGTCATTCGGATGTACTTGAATACTTAAATCTGCTTTTGCATCAATTATTTTCAATAAGAGCGGAAATTGATCTCCTGGTAATCCACCAAATATTTCTTTTTGATTCCGCCATAAATCACTTAAAAATTTTCCATCATATGGTGAATTTCCCCTTTTAGTATATATTTGACAATCTCCATTAGGAAGTGCACTAACCGCCCAGCATTCACCAGTATGATTATTTGGTATTTCATAGCCAAAATCTGACTCTAATCTATTTCCACCCCAAACCATTTGCTTAAAAATCGGTTTGATAAATAGAATCCATGAATTATACTGTTGTATTTTTCTTCTTTGATTGATTTCTGTTGGTTTAGTCATATAACATCCTACTCAATAATTCCTATTGTACGTTTGTTGATAGGTACACAAATACTGTCAAAAACAACTGACTCTTACGATAAGATTTAGCTATTTCTCTGGATACTTCACCGCATCTTCGAGCACACTACAATCTATAATGGTTACCATTAAATGAAAACCACCTCGCTCAAAATAAATTCTAAATAATTGCTTGATTGTAAATTGATTTTCATTAAATATTTTAGTTGTAAATTTTATATTCAAATTGATCCCGCATGATATTTATCATCAAAACTTGCAATCTTTTTTTCTCCTATTTTTTTGATTTAATGCTTACTTCTTTCAGCTTCACGCCAATTGGATTGATATCCTGTCATCAAATCTACAAAACGTTTAGCAATTAGGTGTGGTCTAGTAATGGCACTCCCTACAACAACGGAATGAGCACCTAAATATAGGCATTTAATTGCATCTTCAGGAGAATAAATATGCCCCTCCATAATTATGTAGGCTTCCTCACTGAAGTCTCGGCACATTCTTGCAAACTCACGCAAATCTGGTTGTTCAATATGTTTTGTTTCTTCTGTATATCCATAAAGTGTCGGTCCAACAATATCAGCTCCTAGTTCAACTGCTCTCTTGGCTTCTTCATAGTTAGACACATCTGCAAATATTATTGCATCAGGTATTTCTTTTTTTACAATAGATAAGAGTTCATATGCTGGTTTGCCATCGGTATTTATTTGACTCGTGCAATCCAACGCAATTATTTCAGCTCCCGCCTCCCAAACTGCTCTCACTGCCTCCAGAGTTGGTGTAATAAACACATCTGTTTGGTCATTCCAAATTTTCCACAATCCAATAATCGGTAGGTTGACATGTTCTTTAATTGCTCTTATCTGTTCTGGCGAATTAGCTCTTATCCCTACTGCACCTGCCCATATTGCAGCTTGTGCCATTTTTACAACCATTTCTTCAGAGTAAATTGGGTCATCATGTTGAACTTGGCATGATACAATCAAACCATTCTTAAAAGATTCAAGTATTTCTTTTTTTCTATTATCAGTCGTTTTCATCATTTTCTCCTTGTATATACAATTAGGTTATTTTGATTATTCATTATAAAAAGCGGTTTAATCCATTTATCTTTTATCTGCATATTTTTCAAGTAAAGCTGCACCAATTATGCCAGCATTATTGCCGAGCTCTGCCTTAACAATCTTTGGCACCCCAATTTCTGATGCACCAAAGGTATTGTCATATGTTCTTATATTGAGTTCTTCAAACAATTCTTGACCCGCACCAACTAGTCCGCCTCCAAGTATAATGATTTCAGGACGAAAAATAGTCACAAAGGTAGAAATACCACATGAGAGGTACTCAATATATTGCTCCACAAGTATTTTCGCAGTTAAATCCCCCATTTTAGAGGCATCAAAAACCATTTTCCCATCTATTTTCTCAAGATTATTACCACACATATCCCAAATTAACGAATTCGAATTTTTCTTCAAACTCTCTTGTGC
>JAQICP010000258.1 GCA_027858555.1 Vallitaleaceae bacterium | reverse complement strand
CTTACAAGTAGCTGGATTTAATAAAGTATGGACATATATGATGCATGAGTTTTTCCATGTAAGAGATAGAAGAAGTTTTGTTGGCGGTTATTTTTCAAAACGATCACCGAATTTCTGGTTAGTACCACTCAGAATGTTTCTTGGTATCAAATGGCTACTAGAAGGTATAGAAAAGCTACCTAAGGTGCTAGAAGATCCATCCAATATATTCTTAATACCAGCATCACCACTTGCAGCGGTATCAGCAGCGTCAGAAGAAGTTGTAGATGCAGCACAAACAGCGGCAGAGTGGGGTACGGCACTGCCTGTTCCGGGTTTTATTCAAAACATCGTGGATTGGTCCATGAACCTAGCGTTTTATACACCAGAAGGCGCATTCACAGGCCTTGCAACGGTATTCCAAACCTTAATGGTGTTTGGTGAAATAGCAGTTGGTTTATGTTTGATTGGTGGTTTATTTACCGCTTTTGCTTCAATTGTTTCAATAGTAATGGGACTCATGATATGGTCATCAGGTATGGCACCAACTGAAATGCTATGGTACCTAATTGGTAGTGTAGGCACAATCGGTGGCTCAGGATCATCATTTGGTTTGGATTATTATGTACTTCCTTTCCTTAAAAAGTTCTGGAAGAGACTTCCTTTTGTTAAGAAATGGTACTTGTTTACGGATGACATGTAAGTTTGGTGGTTTTATGACAAATCAATTTGTATCAGATATACATATTCAAAATCAACTTAAGCAAGTTAAGTTGATTTTGGATAGTGAATTGCAATTAGGGGACCGTTATCTAAACGGTTCTCTTGATTACGTGAAGGCGTCCACAGGGAAAATGCTCCGACCTACATTTCTATTGGTAGGCGCTACTTTTGGTACCATTAAAAATGAGAAAGAATTATTGAACCTAGCTACTGCTATTGAAGTGTTGCATACAGCGACACTCATTCATGATGATATTATTGATGAGGCAAAACTTCGTAGAGGTAAGGAATCAATACAGTCAAAGTATTCAAAAGAATATGCCGTATATATGGGCGATTTTCTCCTTAGTAGATGTTTTATGATGCTTAGTAATCTTGATATTGATAGAGAATCTGCGGTGAATATATCAAAAGCAGTTAATAAAGTCTGTATCGGTGAAATGAAACAAAATGTCATGCGCTATGATGTGAATATTACTCCGGCTATCTATTTTAGAATCATTGCTAGAAAAACAGCAGCTCTTTTTGCACTAAGTCTAGGTACTGGAGCAAGTTTTGCAGATGTGGATAAAACCATATCGAAAAAGTTAGCGCGAATAGGCTATCATATTGGTATGACATTTCAAATGGTTGATGACTTACTAGACTTCGAGGGAGAATCAGGTGTTGTAGGTAAAGAAGTTCGGTCAGATATCATAAGAGGTAATTATTCATTACCACTAATCTATGCCTTACAAAGTAGTAACAGAATAGAGCTGGTTTAGCTTGTAGAACATATTAATGAACATAATATTTATAGTGCAATTGAATTCGATAAGACATCTGTAGGAATAGAACAAACAATGATTATGCTTAAAAAACATTCAGATAAAGCACTTTCTCTAATTAAACAATTGCCAGAAGCGCCTGGAAAAGCTATACTAGAAGAGATGATACCTAAAATGATAAATCGGGTTTTTTAGCAGAGGTGAATAATGACGTATATAATTCCTAAAATAAGGGCTATAGGTATCTGTGGCCTTTTTTGTTTATGTTTGTGCCTGAGTTTAAGTTGCCGTGATAACACTGAATACAGAGACGGTGTCTATTATGGTGAAACTGAAGGCTATTATAGTACAATTGTTGTATCAGTAGAAATCATAGATGGCCACATAGATAGTATCGATATCATTAGTCATGAAGAACCGATTGTTTTAGCGAACATTGTTTTTGAAGAACTACCACCGAAGATGATTAAAAAGAATAGTTATGATGTGGATGTCATATCAGGTGCAACCTATACAAGTAAAAGTGTTATTGGTGCTGTAGAGAATGCATTAAAAGATGCTTTAGGTGGTGAATAGATGAGACTTCATATCAAGATTATGATTATGTTTTCAAGTGTACTAATTATTGTAATTGGTGTATTATCTGTTATTGCTTTTAAACATATAGATACTACCCTTGAGGATCAATTGAGTGTCAGTACCCTTGATATGGCGATTACCGTTGCGTCAATGACAGAAATCAAGGAAGGTTTGAAATATCATGAGAATTACGAGGATATTCAAGCGTTCATTGAAGTGTTTAGGAAGGACACCAGATACCACTATATTATTGTAATGGATATGAATGGTATTCAATATTCCTATCCTTATACAACGGGCATTGGCAAACCGTATAAAAACGGTGGAGAAACGCGGGTGCTTGAAGAAGGTGTATCGTATTCCAATTATGACCGTAATGAATTGATATCTGCGGTACAAGGATTTGCTCCTGTCTTTCATGGTGATGAACAAGTAGGCGCTGTATTAATCGGCCTATTATCAGATGATATCCAACAGGAAAATGTAAAAAGCAGAAGAAATCTGGAATGGATGTTGGTTTTTAGTGTCTGTGTTGTTATCGGAGTAGCCTATCTACTCAGTGTGAGCATTAAAAGGTCCATCTTTGGGCTAGAACCAAAAGAAATTGCTATGTTATTATCTGAAAAGGAATTGATTTTAAAAAGCATCAATCGGGGTATTTTGGCCATTGACTTGAAGGGTTATGTATTGCTTAACAATCATGTTGCCAGTGATTTGTTAGATTTACCAAGAGAAGCTGAGGGTGAAAACCTAAGTAAGTATAATGAAGCTCTGATGACAATTATGCAAAGTGATATCCTCTCAGAAGCTGATATAAATGATAGTGAGATTATAATTGGTGGAGCAAGAAGATTGATGATCAAAACTTGTCTGATGCGAAATGCTGCTCAAGAAATCGTCGGTGCGATTGCCAGTGTGGAAGATTACTCTGTAGTGATGAGAATGGCAGAAGATATAACGAATTATAAGGAAATCAATGATTCACTTAGAGCTCAGAACCATGAATTTATGAATAAATTACATACCGTTTCTGGGTTAATACAACTGGGTAACTATGAAGAAGCCATAAACTATATAGATAATGTAGCTAAACTAACACAAAAGTTTTCCTTAATACTGAAAGATCAGATTATGGATAGCAAGGTTGCAGGTCTGTTATTATCAAAATACAATATATTAAAAGAAGCAAAAGTTGAATTTTACATTGATAAAAGCAGCTATTTGAAGGCTTTACCTAAAGATCTTACATCAGATGACCTGTGTTCAATTATAGGAAATATAATGGATAATAGTTATCAAGCGCTTATACATCAAGAAGATCCATCAATTCAATTATTGATCATTAGTGATAAAAAAGAATGCCATATTGATGTATATAACAATGGACCAGCAATTGAGGCTCAAAAGCAGGAAGATGTTTACGAAAAGACTTTTACAACAAAAGGTAGTGGCCATGGTATGGGAATGGCCATAGTTAAGAATATTATTGATGCACATAATGGCACAATTACTTGGGAAAACAACGAGGGGGTCTGGTGGCATGTCACAATCTAAAAAAAATCAAATAGGTGTCATCATTGTAGAAGATGATCCTATGGTATGTCGTATTAATGAAGGGTTTCTTGATAGGATATCTGGTTTTAAGCATATAGGATCCTATGAAACCATTGAAAAAGCTAAAATTGCGATTAAAGAATTAGAACCTGGGCTTATATTATTAGATGTGTATTTTCATGGAAAAGGCGCTGTTGGTGTGGATTTACTGAAGTGGATTCGTGTTAATGGTTATGATACGGATGTTATGCTTGTAACGGCAGATGACCACTCACAAACCATTTCGAATGCACTTAGACTGGGAGCGGTGGATTATCTGATTAAACCTTTCAGGTTCAAAAGATTTGAAGAGGCTCTATATAAGTATAAGAAAATCGTTGAAGACCTTCATGGCGGTAGCTCTATTAAGCAAGAGACCTTAGATCAGGTGCTTAATATTGTGGGCCATGATGAGGAAGAGACGTATATGCCGCATAAGAATAGAACGTATAATATTATTAACGCGTTTTTAACAGAGCATATGAATAAGGGATTTACAGCAGGGCAGATTGCAGAAGAATTAGGCATTTCTAGAGTGACCGCAAGAAGATATCTTGATGTCATGGAAAAAGACAAGATTGTGGAGTTGGTCCTTGAATATGGTTCAATAGGAAGACCTAACAATAAGTATAAGATTAAATAGGTGATGGTTTGAAGATTAATTCTTTTATGAAACTAGTTGAAATACGCACAAAAGTAGCCAGTGTCATACCGTTTTTAATAGCGATACTATATTGTGTATATTGGTATAATCGATTTCGTATACTGGTAATAGGCTTGTTTTTTATTGCTATGATTTGCATAGATATGGCAACAACTGCCCTTAATAATTATATGGATTATAAGAGAGCCATTCTAAAAGAGGGCTACAATTATGAAGAACATAATCCCATATCACAAGCTGATATGTCTGAGAGACAGGTACTAATCATTATAATTGCTTTAATAATGGTCGGAACTATGGCTGGATTATATCTAGTCTATTTGACGGATATTATTGTGTTGCTACTGGGTCTTTTTGCGTTTGGTATTGGTGTTTTGTATTCTTTTGGACCCATACCGATATCCAGGACCCCTTTTGGTGAGCTTTTTTCAGGTATTTTAATGGGTATGGGTATATTTTTTGTCTGCATTTACACACAGATTTTTGATACAGGCATCATATTGATGCAGGTAAGCAACGCACATTTGACCATGGTTCTGAATATGGGGCAACTTGCAGAAATACTATTAGTTTCTGTGCCCATGGCTCTTGGTATTTCCAATATTATGCTTGCCAATAATATCTGCGACGCTGAAGAAGATGTTATTAATCAGCGATATACTTTGCCACACTATATAGGAAGTAAGCCTAGTGTTAAACTCTTCCATGTGATGACATATACGCCCTTCATAACGATCATAATAGCAGTTACGCTTGGTATATTACCAATCACTTCACTTTTGACATTGTTTGTAATCATACCACTCATTAAAGGTAGCAAAGAATTTCACCTGCGTCAGATAAAGAGTGCCACATTTGTCATAGCTGTAAAGCAATTCGTTATTTTAAACAGTGTATATGGCTTAACCATAGCTTTTGGTTTGTTAATTAAGTGGGTGGTAGCATGAAAATAATCATAGCACCAAGTAAAACACAAAAATCAAAGTTACATGATGTGATAACCGGTACAATACCTGTCTTTCAAATAGAAGCAGACAGACTGGCAAAACAAATTAAAAGTTTACCTAAGGACACACTTGAAAAAAAGATGAATATTAATGGCTTGCTTTTGCTATCAACATATAATCTGTATCAGGATTACCACAATCTTCCTGTAGGACATGCCTTAATGAGTTATACGGGAACTGTCTTCAAGGAATTGCAGTTAGACCAGGTGAATCTCGAGAAAGAACATTATATCAACAACCATCTACGTATATTGTCGGCTCTTTATGGTGTGTTAATGCCCTATGACTTAATTAAACCTTATAGGTTGGATATGAAGATGGGATTACATAAGGTGCCACTATATCAATTTTGGAAGCTGAAATTGGAGGCATATTTCTCAGATGAAGTTATTGTGAATTTAGCTTCTAATGAATATGCAACATTGGTCAATAGACCGATGATCAGCATCGAATTTCGAGAATGTGGTATTAATGGGACATATAAAAACATAGGCTATTATGCCAAAGTCGCTAGAGGTAAGATGTTAGCGAACCTAATTGATAGAAATATTCTAGATGTAGAACAAATAAAAACCATCACATTTGATGGCTATAGCTTTAACGCTGCTATATCTACTCAAAAGCAATGGTTCTTTACAAGATGATTATAGTATTATACAAGTATTTTTTTGAAAAGTTGATCTTCTGATTTGATGAACCCCATTTTTTGAAGATAAACGGCATGTTCAGCATTATAGGCAGTAGCAGTCATCAGTTCGTAACCGAGATCAGTGAAAAAGCTTTTCTTGGTCTCATACAGGTAATTGCCTAGTTTAAAATCCCTATATGCTGCTACGGCATAGTCAAGCTCTACGTGGAGTGTTTTATCATCAATCTTCCTTGCTATAAAAATACCTGCGGGGATCATATCCCTAAGAATATAGAGTCCAAAACTATCTGCCCCAATAGAGAAGTCGGATTTGTTGAAAAACTTTTCTAAGTCTGTTTTATAGAATTCGGTAAAGGCTTTTAGGTATTTAGAGTTACTATCTACCTGCAACAGTTGAAAATATTCCTTTGACCCATAGATCTTATAAAGATAAAAGAGATTAATTACAACGATACCGATATTCATGACAGCAACAGGTATACTACCTATCATGAAACCATATATAGCAAATAGAATTGATCCAAATAAATTAATAAACCTTAGTTTGATTATTGAACTCATGAGTAAAGAAATCAGGATAATCAGTGAAGCCGCGTAACCTAACCATTCTAACATAGCTACATCCTTTCTAGATTTTGTGTACTTCTACCCAACAATACTACACCACTCAGGTGAAAATAACAATCACTCAGATGAAATGCTTAAATAATTGATTCGTTGTATAACCATAAAAAACAAAATATTTAGAATATATAACACAATATCATGAAATAGTAGAAAAGTCCCATATTTATACTTAATTGTATTGTGTTAGAATAAGGTTGGGTGTATAGTGTAGTGGGGATAAAGTCTGAGAACTTCTTCTCTTTAAATCCCTAGTATTTTGATAAGTATACAATGTAACAATTAAACAAGCGTATTGTAGATAAGGGGCTAATATGGAACATTTACAAACAAGAGAATTTCATGAGGTAGAGAATTACATCAATAAAATACCAGATATACTTTCTTCGAAGATTGTTATTGATGACAAGGGGATAGTAGAAGAAATTCATATCCTTGCAACATCTGGTAGAGGACCTAAACAGATATCAAGAGATATCCAATCAACACTGATTGCCAAATACAACATGCGAATTGATTACAAAAAAATCAGTATTGCTCAGATCAGTTCTAAGCAAGAAGTTGATTCTGATTATCGGTTTTCCATTGGTGCAATTGGATATGCAATCGTAGATAATATAGTAGAAATTAGGGTTGTTCTCAAAAAGGGCGACCATGAGATAGAATCCATAGTTAGTGGCATCAATTCGAGAAGTAATATCCAACGATTGGTTGTACAGGCAACATTAGAGTGTGTACACAACATCATTGGCTGTAATAACGTATTCATCTTTGAAGATATCAAGCGTGTACCACTTACTAATCAAGAAGCTTTCTTGATAGCAATCACGTATATCTCCAAATATGGCGAAGAGCAACTCATCGGTTCTGCTATCCTTCGCAAAGATGATTACGAATCCATTGTGAAAGCCACATTAGATGCTGTGAATCGTAAGATGATTCAACTCAGCACTAATTAGCTTATATA
>JAQICP010000022.1 GCA_027858555.1 Vallitaleaceae bacterium | reverse complement strand
CCAGAGAATGTTCAAGGTGAGTATTCTTGTCTATACATATGCCAAAGACGAGGAAGAACTTGAAGACAATGTTTATCAAATTAAGTCACTGGCACGGAAAATTAATTGTAAAATAGGCGATCTAAAATCTTTGCAAGAAAAAGCTTTGAACTCTATTTTACCACTTGGACTAAATCATATTGAAATACAACGGACATTAACAACAGCAAGTACGGCAATATTTGTACCATTTACTACCGTTGAAATGTTTCAAAGTGGCGGTATGTACTATGGTCTAAATGCACTATCAAGAAACCTTATATTTTTTGACCGGAAGAGTTTGAAAAATGCTAACGGATGGATATTAGGAACGCCGGGGTCTGGAAAAAGTTTTGCGGCAAAACGAGAAATGATAAACATACTTCTCAACAGTGGCGAAGATGAAGTACTAATAATAGACCCAGAGCGTGAATATTCCATGCTTGTCGAAAGTTTCAAAGGCGAAATAATTCATATTTCAGCGGGCTCTAAAACGCATATCAATCATATTGACATAACCATGAACTATTCGGATTATGATGATCCGCTTTTATAAAAAGCGGAGTTTATACTTTCCTTATGTGAGTTGCTAGTAGGGGGCAAATATGGACTTACAGCAGTTGAAAAAACAGTTGTTGACCGATGCGTAAGATTAACATATGCAGATTATTTTTCTCTAGTTAAAAAATCAACAATACCTACGCTCATAGACTTTCATAAGCACATGACGAAACAACCAGAACCCGAAGCAAGAAATATTGCATTGGCTTTAGAATTATATGTTGAAGGGTCTCTAGATGTGTTTTCAAAACACACCAACATTGATATCAATAATCGCGTGGTAGTATTTGACATTAAAGATCTTGGTAAACAGCTTAGAACGTTCGGCATGCTCATTGTTCTTGATCAGATTTGGAATAGGGTTACTACAAATAGGGCACTCGGAAAAAGAACATGGATATTTATGGATGAAATATATCTCTTATTCCAAAACGAATATTCAGCAAACTTCTTATTTGAATTATTTAAAAGAGCTAGAAAATGGGGAGCTATTCCAACAGGTATAACTCAAAATGTAGAAGATCTTCTTATATCAGACCTAGCAAGACGAATGTTATCAAATTCAGAATTTATAATGATGCTAAATCAAGCATCTTCTGATAGGTCAGAAATTGCAGAGCTTCTTGACATATCCGAAAGACAGCTAGGTTATGTAACCAATTCACCAGTAGGACAAGGGCTTATGTTTTGTGGTTCATCCATCATACCATTTATTGATAAGTTTCCACAGGACACAAAATTATACAAGATGATGACAACAAAGCCTGAGGAAATGGACCTTATACAAAGGAAATATGATGTTGACGAAAGTGTCGAAGAGACAACGGCTTAATAGAGGTAGCTATGGAAAAAGGCAGGGAAAGAGCTTTTAGTATAACCGAAAACTCAGAAAAAATATTTCGGGCAAGACAGGATAAACAGACGAGTAGACCGAGTAATAAGACTAGAGCAGGAAATCAAGCTCAAAAAACAGAGCAATTTCAAGAAAGAAGCTCTAGTGAGAACTATCATCTAGGTGGTGAATATAAACACGCCACTTCTAACAGCGGCGCCATAAACAACAAGGTTGTAAGGATAGATGTAATAGATAATAAAAAAGAAGCTCTACAATCGGCATTTAAGGACGAAACCCATCATAAGGCAGGCAATATGTCTAAGATAAAAGCGGCGCAGGGTTCTAAAAATGAAATGATTCGAGACGATTCGAGAATTATTTCGTTCAGAGAAGCAAGAGACACCAAACCGTTTAAAGACATCACTAATAAAACAAGACCAAAGAATAAAGTGTCTGCTGTATCACCAATAGATAAAAGTAAGACCGCTAATAAAGGGTTTTTAAGTACCAAGTCTCGTATTTCTATGAAAAAAGCTATTAAGAGGGGCGGAATAAGCCACTTTGTTGAAAGTTCTGGTAATAATGGTCTGCAAACAGCTAAAAGAACCGTTAATCTCTACAAAAATTCACGTAGAGCCGTTAGGTACACAGCTACATCGATACACTACACAAAAGCGTTTTCTAAGGTAGTGGTTAATATCGCAAAGTCGATGGTGAATAAATTAATAACAGGGATTACATCAAAAGCACTTGTAGCCGTACTTCCTATCGTTTTACTTGTATCAGTATCTATTATTCCGTTTGTCGTAACAATAGGTGTTGTCATGTCTTTATTAGGTTGGATGTTTAATACTTCAACAGGAGAGACAGCTGCGGCAAATATGATGTACTATCAGGTGATTATAAATGATCAACTAACACTTGATAGGGGTACAATCGATTCGTATGTTAACCCACTACCCGACGACTATGGTGCTTTTGCAGTCGGTAGCGATACAGAAATAACGGTCAATTTCAAAGATGTTCTAGCAGTTTTAATAGTACAAAAATTAAAGCTAGAAAGCGAAGGAACAGTAAATGATCTAATGTTTTTTGATTCAAATGAATTACTCGCTATGTTATCAAGTTTTTATAATTATACAGTGGCAACAGAAACCCCCTATTATTGCGGTGGCTGCTCTTGTCCTGGACACTACAATGAAGAGACGGATGAAACGACATATTGTAGTGGGTGTCAATGTGACGGACATCATACTAAATATGTCGTTAGTTTAAATAATTACACAAGAACTGATGTAATGGGTTTTTATGGATTTGACGAAGATCAGATAACACAGGCAAATTTAGTGGCAGAGCAAATGGATAATATACTGATTTATAACTTACCTTCTCACATCGATGTAGAGACAAATACATTGGGTTGGGCTTTCCCTTTACCTGAATTGTCGGGTTGGTATATTTCGTCGGATTACGGATATAGAACCGACCCTATCACAGGGGCACAAAATGTTTATCACAACGGCACAGATATAACTGGTTCAGGCGCAGAAGGAACGCCAGTCGTATCTATATTAGATACAGGCATAGTGGTAGATGCAGGCTATAGCGACATCATGGGAAACTTTGTGAAAATATATCATTCAGATCACAATGGGACGCCTTACTATGTAACGTATATGCACATGCTTGTTAATAAAGTTCATATTGATGATGAAGTAGCAATGGGTGATGTAATAGGGGCAGTTGGTAACACAGGAAGGTCTACAGGTGCGCATTTGCATATCAGCATAGAACACACAGGCAGATACAACTATGTTAATCCGTGGTACTGGATTGACCCAGAACTATAGAGAGGGGAAGTATAAATGGTAGATTTAATAATGAACATGATTCGATTTCTATTTGATGCTATAACAGGGTTTTCTAGCCTTTCTATAGTCTCACCTGCTACGTTTAATGTGGCGCTTTACAATTCGGCACTTGATATTTGCAATAATGTTGTCAAACCATTTGGCTATACATTATTAGGCGCATTAATTTTATTTGAGCTTACAGCAATAACAACTAGAACCGAGGGTATCGGTCAACATGGCTTTGAAATACCTATGCGCTTTATCATGAAGGTTGCAATTGTTAAAATATTTCTAGACAAAGTAGATGTTGTGCTTTTAGCAATTAGTGATCTTACGAGTGATATCATCACGGGGATAACCTATTCGGGCACTTCTCTAACCCTTGCAAGTGGGGTAGCAGACATGCAAGCTAACATAGA
>JAQICP010000227.1 GCA_027858555.1 Vallitaleaceae bacterium | reverse complement strand
AGCTTGAAATGCCCTGTTTACAAGGGCTTACAAGCTTTTCGTCTCTTACAAGTGTCAAAGACAGGATAATATCATATACGACACCAATATGCAAGAAGAAAGCATCATGGTATCTTTTTCGCAATTTTCTAAATACTCCGACTATTCCTATTCATATAAGGCAATAATCATCTGTGCAACCTTGATTTTTGCAATACCTTTATCCATACTTTGTTTCTGTATTCTTCTATGGGCTTCACTTTCCGTTAATTCCATATTTTCCATTAATAATTTTTTGGCACTATTAATAACCTTGGTTGTGTCCTGACTAGAAGTCAACTCAGTTACCCTTGATTCTAACTGACTGATGCTCTTAGACGTCTTCACTAATAGGTTGATTGTATTCATTAAGCTTTGCTTATTAATTGGTTTAACCAGAGGAACAAACGTAGGCTCAAGGTTTAGATTAACGAAATAACTAACCTCTGCGGAGGAAATCAATGCTACCACAGGGCATAATTTTTCACTGACAAGAATCTCTGCGATTTGATGCCCGGACAGACCCTTCATATTATAATCTACCAATACAATATCAGGGTATACCGTATGTGCACGTCTAAGTAATTCATATCCATCTAATGTTTCACCAACAACACTCAAGCCATTCTCTATTAAAAATTTTGTCAATTGCTTGGTAACCTTCTCTGAAGAAGATCCAACTAATATACGTATACTCATGGTAACACCCTTATCTACTGTCTCTTACTCACATATAAACAGTTGCTTTCTTTATAAAAGTCTTAGCATCTCAATCAGTACTTGGATATATACTGCTCTACTTCCCATGGGTGAACCGTCTTAGAATAAGCCTGCCATTCGATTGACTTAGCCTTTTTATAACTTGAATAAATGCCCGTTAAAGCTTCCTTTATAGTACCGTCTTGTTCAAGTTCATTTAATGCCTCATTCAGGTCACCTGGCAATACATCTTTTGCTTCATGGGCTACAATTAACTTGTTCAAATCTTCTGTGGACATCATAGCTGGTGGCATTTCTTTTGAAATGATGCCATCGAGACCTGCTTTTAATATGACTGCAATGGCAAGATAAGGATTGCATGAAGAATCTGGGCTTCTGAGTTCTATAATTGCATTACCATCTCTCACATGTGGTATACGAATGAGCGGACTGGCATTGGATGTTGACCAGCCAATATGGATAGGTGCTTCAAAACCATATACCAATCTTTTATATGAATTAACGGTTGGATTTGTAATCGCCGTTATCGCTTTTGCATGCTTCAACAAGCCACCTATGAAGTACCTGGCAGTAATTGATATTTTATCTGGATCCGCCTCATCATAGAATGTATTTTTACCATGGTTATCATATAGTACTAGATTGCAATGCATGCCTGATCCATTGATGCCACCAATAGGCTTTGGCATAAATGTGGCATGTAAGCCGTGTTTTTGTGCAATAACTTTAACAACCAGTTTAAATGTAACCATATTATCAGCAGCAGTTAGTGCGTCAGATGCAGTAAAATCAATCTCATGTTGACCATGTGCCTCTTCGTGATGAGATGCTTGTATTTCAAATCCCATCTCCTCTAGGGTTAGAACCATATCTCTTCTGACGTTTTCACCTAAATCAATAGGTCCAAGGTCAAAGTATCCCGCCTTGTCATGGGTTGTAGTCGTTGGATGCCCGTGCTCGTCCGTATGAAACAGAAAAAATTCAAACTCAGGTCCGAGATCTAGTTCATAGCCCAAATCTTTTGCTTCTGCCAAGACATTTTTGAGCACGCCACGTGGATCTGCTTTAAAGGGGTCTCCATTCACGTCATATATATCACATATGAGTCGTGCAACTTTACCTTGATGTGGTCGCCATGGAAACAATTCAAAAGTCGATAAATCTGGTCTGAGATACATATCTGACTCTTCCATGCGCACAAAACCTGAAAGAGAAGAACCATCAAAAACTATTTCATCATTAAGCGCTTTTTCTAACTGGTCATTGGTTATGGCCACATTCTTTAGTGTGCCAAAAATATCGACGAATTGTAACCTTATAAACTTAACATCCTCATCCTTCACAATACGTTTGATATCAACCTTTGTATACTTTTTTTTGCCCATAAGTGCCTCCTTAAATCTATTATTAGATATATTGTATACTAGTATAAAGCGTACTACAAGTACGCGGTTTCTCGAAGAGAAATTATGCTGCCGTGTAAAGTGCCATTTGTTTTGATGGGCACTTTGCAAACGGTGTACAAAGCGTACCACAAGTACACGGTTTCTCGAAGAGAAATTGTACTAGCATGCAAAGTGCCTTTTTTTTGATGGGCACTTTACTAACGGTGTATAAAGTGGATCACAAGTCCACGGTTTCTCGTAGAGAAATTACAAAAAGGCGCTCAGACAGAGTCTAAACTCATCTGAAACGCCATTGTTTCATGTTCATTATAGAATAGATAGAATGAGATATCAACAATTCCTTGCAAAAATCCACTTGCCATCCATTATAGTAATTACTCATTTCATTGATTCATTCTTATCATTTGCTCTTACATATCATCTCTAAAATACAAACTCGACATCTTTCAACCGATTGTATATTTCATCCATAATAGCTTTCTCTTCATTAATATCAATCGCCAAAAATGTGACAGAGAATCGAACGAAATTACCGGCATCATCCCAAGGAACAGTTGATATCAACTTCTCTTTAATCAGAAATTGAGAAAAATCTTCTGCTGTTTTGAATTTTGCTCCCGATTTAGTGCCTTTAGGGATACTCACATATAGATAGAAAGAACCCTTTGGCTTTTTAGCTTTGAAACCAAGTGATCCCAGAACATCTACCAACATATCATGTCGTCGAGAATATTTGTCCGAAGTCACTTCTGTTATCTCTGGATGGTCTAACCCGTAAGCTGCCGCTAACTGTATGGCTTTAAATTGCCCTGAATCATTGTTATCTTTAACAGCTGCGAAAGCACTTACGACTTTCTCATTACCAACCACATATGCCATTCTCCAGCCTGTCATATTAAAAGCTTTTGATATTGACTGAATCTCAACACCTACAGACTTCGCACCTTGTATGGATAAAAAGCTTAGAGGCTTATAGTCATCAAAAGTAAGTGCTGCATAAGCTGCATCGTGAATCACGATAATATTATGATCCTTAGCAAATTGAATCACTTTCTTAAAGAACGCTTTTGTAGCAGTGGCACCAGTTGGATTGTTTGGATAGTTTAAATATAGTAGCTTTGCCTTCTTCACAATAGCTTTAGGTATACTATCTAAGTCTGGTAAAAATTTATTGTCCGGCGTAAGTGGCATATCATACACTTCGCCACCTAACCATTTTGTCATTGTACCCATAATAGGATACCCTGGCACTGTCATAAGTGTCACGTCACCTGGATTTATAAATGCTTGCGCCATCATAGCAAGGGCCGGTTTTGAACCAATTGAATGGTTAACTTCAGTAGTAGGGTCAAGACCTTTAACACCAAAGACTTTCTCCATATATCTGACAACCGCCTCTTTAAACGCAGGTATGCCATTATCTGCATAGTTCCTGTTTTCCCATTTGTTCGCTTCTGTACAAAGGGTATTAATAATACCCGCATCAGCCATAGCATCAGGTTCACCAACACCCATATCAATAATAGTCATACCTGGATGCGCTGCCATTGCTGCAGCTTTTGCTCTCTTGATTTTTTCGAACTTATAAATAACTGTACCTTTACCAAATTTATTGCCGCCAATTCTATCTGCGATTAAATCTTGTATGTAACTTTCTGCCATATCTTCCTCCTAGAAAACTTTATTATAAAGACCAAGTGCCCGTAAATACAACTTCCGCTGGACCTGTCATAAATATATGATTAGTCTCGGCGTCCCATTCAACGTACAAATCACCACCGAGTAATCGTATGATGACTTCTCTATCTGTTTTACCACCGAGCACCGCTGCTACCAAAGTTGCACACGAACCGGTACCGCATGCCAACGTTTCTCCACTGCCTCTTTCCCATACGCGCATATCGATAGTCCCGTGATTAAAAATACTCGCAAACTCAACTTTAGTTTTATCTGGAAAAAATGGATTTTCTTCTATCTGTGGACCATAAACATGAATCTGCTTATCTGTAATCTCATCAACAAAAGTGATTGCATGTGGATTACCCATTGATACACAAGTAAAATCAAAGGTATCTTCTTCAAGTGTTATGTTAACATGTGGTGCTTTCGTGCCTTTCGCACGAACTGGTATTAAATCAGACAAGAGAATAGGTTCTCCCATATCTACTCTAACAGTTTCTACCAATTCGTCTTCAACTGTCAGTTCTAAAACTTTAATGCCTGCTAATGTTTCTATCTCTAGTAATTCTTTACCCGTCATTTTATTGTCGTACACATACTTGCCAACACATCTAATGGCATTGCCACACATCTGTGCCTCTGAACCGTCAGCATTAAACATGCGCATTCTAAAATCACTAACCTCTGAAGGCAGAATCAAAACAATCCCATCTCCACCAATTCCAAAGTGCCGATCACTCATAGCTATACTGAGTTCATAAGGATTAGTTACAGTTTCTTCAAATCCATTGATATAGATATAATCATTGCCACAGCCTTGCATTTTAGTAAAATCCATGTTTACTCTCCTTTAGTGGTACTAATCAATAACACTACTTATTATATCTGAATATGCTGAGTTTTTCAATACTTATTTTATTATCTCATAGTTGAGTTTAAAACCCAAGTATAGATAAGGCAGAATTTTTATATATATACATCTTTAAATAGATGTTGTAAAAGTATGACAAATCTTAATCAAATTCCTTAATAATAAAGACAAATGTTAAATTTTGACTAAATAAATGAATATTTCTTTATCTCTTCATACTTATTTGATATAATAAGCTAGGCAAAACGACCTGATACTTTAACTCATTTGTGTTAAAGTTAATGACAGTTTGTTCAAATAAGAATAGGTTTACGTCTTTTCTTATTTAATAAGGAGGATTTCATGAATTTCGAAAAACATTCAACACAAAAGAAAATCAACGAAATAAAACACACAAAAAAGAAACAAAATCAAGATAAGAAGCACAAAAAGATCA
>JAQICP010000016.1 GCA_027858555.1 Vallitaleaceae bacterium | reverse complement strand
AGTAGTGGTAGTAGTTTTCCCATGAGTACCAGCAACCCCAATGCCATATTTGAATTGAGCCATAAGCTTTGCTAATAAGTCTTTTCTATTCATTAATGGAATCTGATGTTGTAGTGCATACTGATATTCACAGTTTTCTTTTCTGATAGCTGCAGTATAAACAATTAAATCAGGATGACCAACTTTAGAGGCTTCCTGAGGTACATTAATCACTGCACCTAGTGATCTAAGATAGTCAACTTTTTTTGTCTGCTCAATATCTGAACCTGATATGGTATAGCCTAGACCAATTAGTATTTCAGCTAACCCTGACATACTTGAGCCATTGATTCCAATAAAATGGATTTTTTTAATTTTGTCATGATTAAGTAAATTCATATGCACCTCAAAATAATCATACTACATTTGTTACTATTATCAAATATATTTTAATGCGATTATAATGACTGATTAAGAGTAAAGTGAATAAAATGTGGTAAAATGATAATAGATGAAATGATAGTAGGTAAAAAAATGGATAAAGAAATTAAAATTGATGTCAAAAAAGTAAAATATGTTATGGATAAAGTGCAGGCTACTTACGAAGAAGCTGAACGCGCACTTATTAGAAATAAAGGTGATAAAGAGAAAACAGTCAGATGGATTGAATCTCAAAGGCGGACAATCTTTGCTAAAATGGGTAGAGCTTTTGTAGGTATGTTTTTTTATAAGTTTATTATAAAAAGAAGAGGTCGTACTTTTGTTAACGTTCCTTTGTGGTTGGTCATTACCATTAGCACCATTTTAATGATTGGAATGTCGAATAATACTTTTTATTATTTTGAATTAGAAGGAGCGGTTATTTTGATTTTGTTTATTATGTTATTCGCAGTACTACTAACAGGGTGTGATATCATAATAAGTAAAAAAGAATATGAAGCCAAAATAAGACTAAAAAAAGTAAAACGGATTAAAGAGAGGCTGACTAACAGTGATATGGAATATGAAGTAAAAGAAAATGAAAAGGGTGAATACACTATCGAGGTAGATGAATAATGGCTAAAATACTAGTAGTGGAAGACGAGCATAAAATTGCCAGATTTTTACAGTTGGAATTAATTCATGAAGGTTCTGAGGTTTTAGTTGCTGACAATGGTTATGATGGCGTAAAAAAAGAAAGCGAAGAATCAATTGACTTAGTATTGCTTGATTTAATGTTACCTGGATTGAGTGGGATAGAAGTATGTAGACGCATCCGAAGTCATTCTGATGTGCCTATTATTATGCTAACGGCAAAAGACGACATATCAGACAAGGTGACAGGACTTGATATGGGAGCAGATGATTACATCACAAAACCTTTTGCTATTGAAGAGGTTTTTGCTAGAATTAGAGTGGCTTTAAAGCGTAATGTTAAAAAAGGAAAGAAAAGCAATCTATTTAGGTTTAAAGACTTATTAGTGAATGTTGACAATTATGAAGTATCCTATGCAAAAGAAAAGGTTGTAATGACAAAAAAAGAATTTTCGCTACTTGTTTACTTACTTGAGAATGTTAATGTTGTGGTACCAAGAGAAACCATATTATCCAAAGTATGGGGCTATGAATATATTGGTGAAACAAATATTGTTGATGTATATGTTTCATATATCAGAACAAAAATTGATCAGAAATATGGAGTTGAAATTATTAGGACAATCAGAGGTGTTGGATATATTATTATGGGAGATCAAAATGAAGAGACCTAGAATAGGAATAACCAAATCACTACGAAGAAAACTAACCAATCAGTATCTAGGTATTTTCACTGTTGTTTACATTGTTTTAATTGTTGCTATATTAATCACCACTGCAATATATAACTATACTGGAATCAAAACGCACACAACGGATAGTATATTAAAAAGAATTCATAATGGAGAAGAAATAAAAAAATATGAAGCTGAGTATCAGGATGGATATGAACAATACATTAGAAGCTATGCAACTTATCAGACGGTTGAATTTAAAAAGAAAATGATTGATGGCGTTGGAGAAATGCCAGATTATGATAGGCTTTTTC
>JAQICP010000116.1 GCA_027858555.1 Vallitaleaceae bacterium | reverse complement strand
GCACATATCAGAGATTACGCAGGCTGCAAAGCGGGTATCAAGCAAAGTCTGGCGAATCTACAAACTGATTATGTGGATCTACTGCTTATGCATGCTGTAGATAGTGAGGCAACATTGGAACTGGTACTTGAAGGTGCCGTCAAGGCTGCCCAGGAGGCTAAAGCGGAAGGATTAGTTAAGCATATAGGTATTTCTATGCATGGTGACCCAACTAGCTTAATCAAGGCCTTAGAACGTTATGATTTTGAAGTTGTCATGACAGTTATTAATTATTATGATGACGCTATACAGCCAGCTGTACAAGGCGTGTTATTACCACTTGCAAGGAAGAAAGATGTTGGTATAATTCTAATGAAGCCTTTAGGAGATGGATTTTTATATAGAAGCGTTGAGCAGGCATTCAATTATGCATTTAATCAAGATGTGGGGGTAGTAGTTACAGGCATGAATACAATGGAGATGTTGGTTAAGGACCTTAAGTTGGCTAATAATTATCCAAAGCTTGATGCTGATCAACTTGAACATATCAGAAATAACGGACCTGAACTAGGTAATTATGTTTGTAGAAACTGTGATGCTTGCCTGCCATGTCCAGAAGGCATTGATATGCCCGCGCTTTTTAGATTAGAAGGTTTGTTTGACAGACAAATGAGTGACGGTACTTTAGGCGATGGCGGTGATTTTGCCCTAAAAGAGAGATTAAAGCATTGGTTTGGCGCTAGCGATAGAGCAAAAGAGACATATAAAGCAGTTCAAATTAAGGCTGATCGATGTACAAGCTGTGGCGTATGTATGGATAAATGTCCCTATGGTATAGACATCATTACCAAATTAAGTCGAGTTGATTACAAATTAAGCGACCAATATGGCAAGATATTATTATAATAATTATAGGCATAAAAAAAGGCATATAAAGCATGTACAGATATTCAAATGAATCACTTTACACAAGCATATGTAAGTGATAATATACAAGTGTATCATACATAGTACGTATGACGTTTTGATACAGAGCACAAGACATTCAGAGGAATCAAGAGAAGAATAAAAAGGAGAAATATAATGACACGTAAAGCATATGATAGCGCACTAGCTCCGGTTGGTGGTAAATCTGTAGTAGATGTTGTAATCAGAAGAATTGTAGAAGCAATATCTGATGGCACATATAGAAAGGGACAGAAGCTCCCCAATGAATATGAATTAATCAATGAACTTCAAATCAGTAGAAATTCTTTAAGAGAAGCCATGAGAGTTCTAGCCACCGTTGGTGTTGTAGAAATAAAACGCGGTGATGGTACATATGTATGTGAGCAACTGAATCCAAGTGTTTTTGATAGCATGATTTTTGGCTTGGTTTTTGATGCTTCTTCATCAGCAGAGTTAATTGAACTTCGACAATCCCTTGATGAGATTATGTTAAAGCTAGCAATTGATAAGGCAGATGAGAAAGATATTGAGGATTTAGCAGGATATATCGAGGCTATGGAAAGACATTTTAAAAACGGCGAACTTGATGCTGCGGCAAGTGCAGACTTCAACTTTCACTTAAGATTGCTTGAAGCTGGCCAAAACAAATTATTAACAAGAATCGTCAAAGGAATCTATCAGTTTTTTAAAAATACTATTCATATAAATATTACCACAGAAGAGCAATATGCACAGGCGACTGAATATCACAGACAGATTTTAGACTTGCTAATTAGCAGAGATAAAGCGGGCATAGAAAATGTTGTATCAAACAGTTTGAAGAATTGGCGAGATGACGATGAGAAATAGCTACGAATTGTATATATTAACAGGGTGGTAGATTTACGTTTATTGGAATTACCAAGGGATGTTCTGAAAAAGGACATCCTTGTTTTTTGCAAAAATCAGTATGACGTATGACGTTACGTCAAAATGTAATGATATTAGTAAATATGTAATACGGATATGAACCAGATAGCCTTACATTGCTTTCTTTATATAAAGGTAGTATTGTTAGACTATCCTAGTTTACAAGGAGAATTAGATGAAGATTGTCATAGCACCAGATTCATTCAAAGGTTCCATGAGTTCCATGGCCATCATAAAAACCATAAGAGAAGTTGCTGAGCATTGCATCGACTCGGTTCAAATCACAGAAGTACCAATTGCAGATGGTGGTGAAGGTACCATAGAAGCCATTATCCATGCTAATAACGGACGGATCGAAAAGCGTTATGTGACGAATCCTTTAGGTGAAACCATAGAAGCTGTGTATGGGATTGTTGAAGATACGGCAATTATTGAAATGGCAGTATGCAGTGGGGTAACACTCATTAAAAGCGGCCATAGAAGTCCGTTAAACACAACTTCATACGGCACTGGTGAAATGATTAAACATGTCCTTGATGACGGTTTTAGAAAAATTATTATTGGCATAGGTGGTAGTGCAACCAATGATGGTGGCATGGGTGCCATGCAAGCACTTGGTGTCAGATATTTCACCAAGGACCATGAAGAAATCGACTATATGTGTGGTAAGGAATTGATCCATATTAGTCGTATAGATTTAAGTGAGCTTGATCCGCGCATTAGCGATTGTGATATCTCAGTTATGTGTGATGTGACTAATCCTTTAACTGGACCACTTGGAGCAACCTATGTCTATGGTGGACAAAAAGGTGGCAATCAAGAAGACTTGGCATTTCTTGAGAGCGGTATGCTTCATTACGAAAAGTTGATTAATACTTTGGGGAAATCAAGCAGTAGCATGCCCATAAGTAAAACACCTGGTGCTGGTGCAGCGGGTGGCATGGGTGCAGCGCTTATGGTGTACTTAAGTGCCAAACTTGTCAGCGGTATAGAGGCAATACTGGAGGTAGCAGAATTTGGCAAAAAGATAGAGGATGCTGATATGATTATTACAGGCGAAGGCCGTGTTGACGGTCAGTCTGCTTCAGGAAAAGTCGTACATGGTGTGACAGAATATGCCAATAAATATAATATACCTGTTATTGTTATAGCAGGCGGTGTTGGGAATGGTTACGAAGCGGTATATGACATAGGCGTAAAAGCCATAATGACCCTACCAAATCAACCGATGGACTTAGAATATTGTATGGACAACACCAAACAATTACTAGAAGAAGCGGCATACAACGTATTTCGATTAATAAAAGTAGGTATGCATATTAAATAGTAGTATAAGATAACTTCCCCTTAAGTTAAAGGTTTTATATAATCACAAAGAATAGCCTGTGAGAATAGTTAATGACTATCTGACAGGCTGTTCTTTTTGTGTATTAATTTAGCAGTAATCAATTCGTTGCATATACAATCTGGTTTTTACCTTTGGTTTTTGCATGGTACAATTGCTTGTCTGCCATGTTGAAAATATAGTCAAACCCACTGGCTTTTTTATCTAAATAGATGCCGATAGACATCGTCACATTGATATGTATTTGATCATAAACAAAATCTTCCATCTCCACCAACAATCTAATTCTTTCCATGTTTTCATGTGCCTTCAGGATATCACAATGATGCATTAATAATACAAATTCATCGCCGCCATAACGACATAACACATCTGATTTGCGAATAACAGAGGATACTAAAGAACTAATCCGTTGTAAGATATAGTCTCCGGCGAGATGGCCATAGGTGTCGTTGATTTGTTTGAAATTATCCACATCAATCAGAACCATTGTATAAGCGGCTATCTTATATCGCATCTGCTCAAACAGGAAACGCTGATTCCATGCCCCGGTCAAATCATCAGTTAGGGCATTAAGTGTTTCTTTTTCTTTAAGAGCCCGTTCCAAATCTAATAAAATGTCTTTTTCTAGATATTCTTCATTAGCCAGCATAAGCGGTAATGTGGCGATGACAATAATGTAAATCACTGGAGAATTAAGTGTGAAGAACTTATGAAATGCATCAAATATTATAGCAATGGTGCCGTAAGTCCCAATTACTAAAAATCCCATAAGGAATATATAAGCAGACTTTTTCTTTTTCAAGTTAACGATTGTGGTAACAAGCCAAACAAGTACATTTATAATGATAATCAAGTAGTAGAAGCCATAGGCCACTTTGAAATCAATCATATTAGTGGTGAATATCAGTGGTAGTAGGAATCCGGTTCCAGTAATTATACCTAGATATTTAAGTAGACGAACGTTGAAATATTTGTATATTGCTAAGGTTAAAAATGCTATGCCCCATACTAAGCCCGCGATTATCAATTTTTTGTATATCAGATAGGGGATTGAAAAATAATCGATTGCAATGTAATCCATACAATAAATACTGATCAGTGTTGTAGCTATGCTAAGGTATAGGTACATACGATTTTTATTTTTAGAAATCAGAAAGAGAATTAATGTGATGGCTGAGGAGAAAGCAATGAAGCCAATGGCAAGTAGAACAGCAGTTTTACCATAAAATATTAGCTTTGCAATTAGATGATTAGATGTAGTCAGTTCAGATATATATATTGGATATGAAGCCAGGCCAGTCTGGTAAGAAGTATAGCTAGTGATGGTTAAAGTGTTGACTTCTTCTAGTAAACTAGCGTCGAGTGTATAAGTAAAGAGTCCATTCCAAAGATTACTATTACCTTCAATAAAATCACCAGCAGAGCCAATAATCTGACCATTGAAATAGACCTTGTGATTATTGTCTGCTAATTTATAAAGAATGATCCTATATGCTTCACCATCAAGGTATTTGAATGCATCTTTAGTAAGTTGTACTTCATAAGAGTGGTAATGGCTATCTTGATCAGATAATCTGGATAATGCCAAGGATGGGGTGAATTGATCTGCGGGTATGCTCAGAGAATTTTCATCATTAAGAAAAGTTGGAATAGTCGTTTGACTAGCCACCCATATGCCCACTACTATAATAATAAGATAAGAAAATATGACTCTTTTTTTAATAACCATTATTGGTTCACCTATTTAATTTATGCTACTATATTATACTAAAACACGACTTATATATCAATGAAATTATAGGAATAAAGTACTAAAATTAATGGATTAGTCAAAGAAAGTTAATGGATAATCCATAGTTAAGCATTTTATGCAATTTTGAATCTATATATAAGCATAATATGGTATACTATTTAGTATAGATTATACAAGGAGATTCACAATGAGCAAATCTTTTTTTGATGATTTAGGGAACATATATTATGAATATTATCATGATTCTGTTGACATCAACGGCAAGCATTATTTTGATTTCAGCATCGGTACAATAAAAGGGGAGCGTAAGATTAATCAAGTGATTCACTCTCATCCAAGGCTTGAGATATCTATCGTCAAAAGTGGTACTGGCAAATATTATATCGGTGACCATATATATGATATTCAAAAAGGCGATATCTTTATTATTAATAATATTGAGCCTCACGGCATAGAATTGACAAAAGATGAGTCTTTAACCAATATGATTCTACATTTCGAGCCTCGGTTTGTATGGGGTGAAAATAATGATTTTGATGCCAGGTTTTTGAAAATATTTTTTGATCGCAATGAATCGTTTAGTCATAAACTAGATGTTAATAATAATGCTACGAAGCAGATGCAACGTTTATTCGCTGAGATGGAAGAAGAGTTTGAAAAGAAGGATTCTGAGTACTATCTTATGGTTAAAGTGAAGCTACTGAACATGTTGGTTTTACTCCTTAGACATTATGAATATGTCATTGATGACGATCATAGAGAACATATTCAAGAAATTAAGATCATTAATAAAGTAACCGAATATATTGATGAGCGATTTGACGCGGA
Source organism: Vallitaleaceae bacterium (assembly GCA_027858555.1). Lineage (GTDB taxonomy): Bacteria > Bacillota > Clostridia > Lachnospirales > Vallitaleaceae > JAQICP01. The sequence continues at coordinate 1,890 of JAQICP010000116.1, read as the reverse complement.
GATTAAGTTGCAGGAATTGGCTGATATCGCCTATATGAATCCAACCTATTTTTCCACATTTTTCAAGAAATATAATGGGTTGTCCCCGATTGATTATATTATAAGAAAACGCATTACAAGAGCTATAGAGTTCTTACGGGCAACGGATAAAACCATATTGGATATCTCTGGCCTATGCGGTTTTAATAATTCATCTAATTTTAATAAAATGTTCAAGAAGATAACAGGCACAACACCTTCTAGCTTTAGAACTAACAATAAAGTGCGTTAAAGAATCACCTTTTATGGTCCTAATTGTACAAAATGAATGATATGATTTATAAAAACAAGGCTTTTTAGCAAATAGTTGTCTAGTATTTTAACGAAAATAAGTTTGCACATAGAGAAAAAAAGTTGAAGATAGTAGCAGCGGTTTATATTATACTTAAGACATATTAAAATTGGAGGTATGTAAGAATGGAAAAAAAACTTAGAGTTGGCATAATTGGATGTGGTGGTATAGCGATTGGTAAACATATGCCAAGCCTGAAATTAATAGAAGAAGTGAGCATGGTTGCATTTTGCGATATTCTTGAAGAAAGAGCGAAGACAGCTGTGACAGAATTTGGTACAGTGGGTGCGAAGGCATATGTCGATTATAAAGAGATGCTTGAAAAGGAATCTTTAGATGTGGTACATGTACTGACACCTAATAATACACATAGTCCTATTACAGTAGCAGCACTGGAGGCAGATTGCCATGTCATGTGTGAAAAGCCGATGGCTATTAGCACTATAGAAGCTAAAAAAATGATTACAGCAGCAGAAAAAACAGGCAAGAAATTGACAATCGGTTATCAGAACAGATTCAGACAAGATTCAATGTATCTTAAAGAAGTATGTGAACGCGGTGATTTGGGGGAAGTCTATTTTGCTAAAGCACATGCTATTAGAAGAAGAGCAGTGCCTACATGGGGCGTTTTCTTAAAAGAAGAAGAACAAGGTGGTGGTCCATTAATCGATATTGGCACCCACGCACTTGATTTGACTCTTTGGTTAATGGATAATTACGAAGTGGATAAAGTGGTTGGTACTACTTACCATAAGATGCGTTATGACACAAAAACAGGTAATCAATTTGGTGATTGGGATCCAAAAGAATTCACCGTAGAAGATTCTGCATTCGGATTTATCACCATGAAAGACGGCGCTACGATTATACTTGAATCTAGTTGGGCACTTAACACTTTAGAAGTTGGCGAAGCCCAGACCACATTATGCGGTACTAAAGCAGGCGCTGATATGAAGGATAGCCTTAGAATCAATGGGTCAGAATTCGATAAGTTATATGTTAAAAAGCCAAATTTTGCAACAGGTGGTGTTGATTTTTATAAAGGCGTATCATCAAAACCAGCTGATGTTGAGGCTAAACAATGGATTGACTGTATTCTTAATGACACAGAGCCAGTTGTAAAGCCTGAGCAAGCACTTAAAGTAACTGAGATACTTGAAGCTATCTATGAGTCAGCAAAAACTAATAAAGCCATCTATTTGTAAATGGAAGATATATAATGAATTATCAAGTTGCTTAGCCATGTTTATGGGTAACGGTAGAAGGACATGGTAAGACAGGCTAATCACTTTCCCAATAACAGATAACAAGCGTTACAATAGACAACATAGAGATGATAGTATCATCGATATAGTTAATACAAACACTAAGAAAGAGGACAGGATGAAAGAAAAAATTGCGTTACAACTATATACACTGAGAGAAGCATGTGAGATTGATTTTATAGGTACACTTGAATCAGTTGCTGAAATTGGCTACAGAGGTGTGGAGTTTGCTGGGTTTTATAACATGCCAGCCATTGAACTGAAAGGACATCTAGAAAGATTAGGGCTTACAGC
>JAQICP010000101.1 GCA_027858555.1 Vallitaleaceae bacterium | reverse complement strand
AGAAAAGCACTGAAAAACTGCACCTATGGCGATGTGAATGCCAAAAATTATATTAAAGAATACATACGGGATATTATAATTAATCGATATGATATCAACGAAGCTAATATTAATAGATTGATTCCATTTCACAGTTCGGCGCATCTATCTACTCAGGATCAATTTGAGATTATGCTATATCACTATAAGAGAGAGCATCAGCAAAAGGCGCTAGAACAACTAATCAAAGATTATAGTTTAGCAGACCCAAAAGAAGCTGATCATGGTATTCGTTATATTATAACCAAGGAAGATATAAAACGGATATATGAGGATATCCATCCAATAAGGCTTAATTTTTCGGATAAAATTGCCATTGTAACTCAGCGTATTTACCAGAAATACAAGGGATATGGTGTGATCGATGAGATTAGGGACATGCAGATCGATGGTATATCGGGTGGTGTTTCTGGTATTCCACCAGCTTTTCGCGAATCAATGAAAGGTATAGATATGCCTAGGGTGAAAGAATTACCTTATAATTACGATGCCATATGGCTGTTCTTTAAAGGTAAGACAATTCATCTATCTTTCTTGTCATTTGGTAGTGAGAGAGAACTTATCAGAATCTGTAAAAACATCTATCGTTATAATAAACCCGGACAACTTTCAGAAAGCAATGGGTATAAAATCAATGAGATGAAAGATGGCTCTAGAATCGTGGTAGCCAGACCGCCCTTTTCTGAAAGTTGGGTTTTCTTTGTTAGAAAATTTGATAGTGTGCAAAAATGTGAGCTTTCCGAATTAATTATTGACTCAGGCAAGGAACGCCCCATCGAATTAATCAAATGGTTAATAAGAGGCAGTCGTATTACAGCTATAACCGGTAGCCAAGGCACGGGGAAAACAACCTTACTCATGGCCATTATTAGTTATATTAATCCGGCATATACGCTCAGGATTCAAGAGATGGCATTTGAGCTAAACCTAAGAAAAGTATATCCCTATAGAAATATCGTGACTTTTAGGGAAACAGCTACTATATCAGGACAAGAAGGATTGGACTTGCAGAAGAAAACAGACGGTACAGTAAATATACTTGGAGAGGTAGCAACGGCACCGATTGCTTCATTAATGATTCAGATGGCACAAGTAGCGTCGCTTTTCACACTTTTTACCCATCATGCAAAAACAGCAGAACACCTTATCAACTCCCTTCGTAACAACCTGCTTCAAACAAAAGTCTTTTCCAATGAAAAAGTGGCAGAGCAGCAGGTGGCCGATGTGGTGAATTTTGATATACATCTAGAAAAGGATGTGGATGGTCACCGTTATATAGAGCGTATTACGGAGATCATTCCTGTGGATTTTAAAAAATCCTATCCAAAGGCATATCAAGAGGAGAAGGATGAAGGCAAGCGGATGACCCATTTCATGGATACTATGACAGAATTCTTTGAGCGAATGACCGACAGGCAGACTTTTGAAACAAGAGATTTGATTCGGTTTGAATCGGGCAGATACGTATGGGTAAATGAAATGAGTGGTAAAAGTAAGCAAGCGATAAAACAGTATATATCGATTAATGAACGAATCGATTTCGATAGATTTGTTGGGCAGGTGCATTCATGAATCAAGCAATAATCCTTAGAATTTTAGTTGCAGTTGTTGCTGTTTTTTCCCTATTATTTTTAGCTGCATTATATATAGGAAGAAAGTCAACTAAAAGCAACCCAAAATCATCTGATACCAGGGCATCAAAAACCAATATGAAGCTATATTATAGACTGGTAAAATGGCCATTTATCAGGGGGTATATCCTTAAAATTAGACGATATATCGAGATGATAGATCTGTCTGATCAAAGAACCATTGAAAAGAAGACGGTGTCCATGAGTTTGGTGACCATATCTGCATCAGTCCTATTGTGGCTAGTGTTAGTATTGTTGGACCAGAGCATCCAGTTTTTAGCTATTGGGTTCGTGGTGGTTATGATGATTCACCATCAGTTGATTCATCTGTTGGTGGATAGACTTGAAGACAAACTCCTTAAGCAATTTGTTGGGTTTTTATCAGAAGTCAGACATCACTATAACGAACATCAGATGATTGATGAAGCCATATATGATGCCATTCAAACAGCTGATTATGAAATGGCTAGACACGGTACACGCATGTATGAGGTTCTTGCATCTGAAGAAGGTGATATGGATATTGAGAGTTATTATGAAACTGCGCCAAATCAGTACTTTAAGAGTTTCGTAGCATTATCTTATACGGTACTGAAGTTTGGTGATCAGAAAATCAGTGGAACCTCCAATTTTCTTAAGAATCTGAATTTTTTAAAACAAGAGATCAGCATGGCGCTTTTAAAGAGGGATAAACTCAATTACCTATTAAGCAGTTTAACACTCATAAGTGTATTGCCAATTTTCCTGGTAAAACCGCTTGAACACTGGGCATCAAAGAGCATGCCAGAACTGATGAATTATTATCAAGGGGTTTATGGATTTGTTGCGCAAATAGCATTGTTTTTAATGGTTATTTTAGCATATCAGTTAATTATCAGAATACGTAGCCGGGATGAAGGTTTTAGGGAGCAGGAAAAATCGTTTAGTAACTTGCTAATTAACTACAGTTTTTTTAGAGAGTTGATTGGTAGTTATGTTAAAGGGCATTACAGTAAGGCAAAAAAGTTGGATAGAACCCTGAAAATGACTGGTGAAAAAGTAAGCGTAGAACAGTTTTATAGCAAACAGATTTTCTATGGCATTTTAATATTCACACTGACGCTGGTGGTTATTTTAAACATACATTACTTGACTAGGACTACGATTTTAAGTCCCCCGTTCATTTCTGATGAAGCATCTATGGAACGGACTAAAGAAATTGAGACTTTTGATGAGAGCTATGTGAAGTCTTATGATTCTAATGATGAGGCATTAATAAAGGAGCAACTAATATTAGACTTGGGTACTAATGATACGGTTATCATTGAAGAAAACAGCACTCGCATAATGAAGAAAATCATGGTATATGAAAAAGCAGTATTTAGTTGGTGGCAATTCATTATATGTATGGTAATTGGCGTCATGGGAAGCAAGATGCCAAGTGTATTATTGGCGTTCAAGAAAAGTGTTATGTTGATGCATATGGAGGATGAGATATTGCAATTTCACACCATCATATTGATGCTCATGCATATAAAAAGAATGTCCGTCTGCGATCTGCTGGAGTGGATGAGTCTATTTGCAGTGATATTCAAAGAAGATATTGAACAATGCTTGAATGATATGGAGTTAGGGGATATTGAAGCCCTAGAGGCACTAAAAATAAGAGCAATCTATCCGCCATTTGTTAAAATAGTGGAAAATCTGCAAGCAACTGCTGATAAAATCACCATCGAAGAGGCTTTTGATGAATTGCTAGTAGAGCGTGGTTTTTATCAAGAAAAACGAAAGCAAGATACAGAAATACTCATTAATAAAAAGGGCAGTTGGGGGAAGCTAATCGCCTTTGTGCCGATGAGTAGTACCATACTATTATTTTTATTAGTGCCATTTACACACCTTGGAATTAGTCAATTTAGTCACTATGTTACAGAGTTATCACACAGTTTGTAATCAGAAGGGGGATTTATATGAATGAGAATATTTTAAGCTTTATCAAATGGGCAGCAGGAATTGTTATTACTTTGGCAATTATCAGCATTGTAATTCTGATTTTTTCGACTTCAAAAGAGGCCGTTAGTGAAAGTATTGGTAAGCTGAATGAATTTCAAACATCAATTAGTGAGTCAGAGTTGACGGGATTTGACCAAGAGATTGTTTCAGGAGCAGAAGTGGTATATCTTATCAAGAATGTAAGGGATGACCAACTAGGGATACAAGTCACAACTGGCACCGGATCAGTTAGTTGGTATGGTTATTCGTGTACGCTGGGAACACCAGCAACCCTTGGCAGTCCATCTGCCACCACAATTAGTAGCGCAATAGATGAGACATCTTCAGGCTATATTAATAAGAGTGGTAAGTTTCTTGGGGCTGTATATCGTGATGCTAATGAAACCATAGTTGCCATTAGTTTTGCACAGCAATAAGGGTAGCGTATTAGGCGTATGAAATGAGAACGCAAGAACTTAGGAGTAAAAACTTAAGTGTGCAAAA
>JAQICP010000090.1 GCA_027858555.1 Vallitaleaceae bacterium | reverse complement strand
TTTAAGATTACCTTAAGTGGTGATTTTCTTGCTTTATTAGCATTCATAGCGATACCAATAGCGCCTTCTGCTGCAGCAAAAGATTCGTGACCAGCTACAAGAGCGAAGCATTTTGTTTCTTCACGAAGCAGCATAGCTGCAAGGTTACCATGACCTATACCAACTAAACGTTGCTCAGCAACAGAACCTGGAATACAGAATGCTTGGATACCTTCACCTAAACATTCAGCAGCATCAGCAGCTACGGTACAACCATTTTTGATAGCAATTGCTGCGCCTAGTGTATAAGCCCAAAGTGCATTATCAAAACAGATTGGTTGAACGTCTTTAACTATTTTTTGAACATCTATGCCTTTTTCATCGCAAATTGTTTTAGCATCTTCAATTGAAGCAATACCATATTGCTTACATACTTTATTAATATTATCTATTCTTCTTTCATAACTTTCGAATAAAGCCATTTTTTAGTCCTCCTTTTTTATTATTCGTTTCTTGGGTCGATATATTTTACTGCGTCAGCATATCTGCCATAAGTACTTGTCGCTTTTTCCATTGCTTCGTTAGCTTCAATACCTTTGCCAATCATTTCCATCATTTTACCAAGATGAACAAATTTGTATCCAATGATTTCGTTTAAGTCATTCAAAGCATTTTCAACGACATAACCTTCAGCAAGTTCAAGATAACGAGGACCTTTTGCTTGTGTACCATAAGTTGTACCAACTTGACTTCTTAAACCTTTACCTAAATCTTCTAAACCAGCGCCAATTGGTAGACCGCCTTCAGAGAAAGCTGTTTGTGTTCTACCGTAAGAGATTTGTAAAAATAATTCTCTCATTGCAACATTGATAGCGTCACATACTAGATCGCTATTAAGCGCTTCAAGTAACGTTTTGCCTGGTAAGATTTCAGCTGCCATTGCCGCAGAATGAGTCATACCTGAACAGCCAATTGTTTCAATTAAAGCTACTTCGATGATACCTTCTTTTACGTTTAGTGTTAATTTACACGCGCCTTGTTGAGGGGCACACCAGCCAACACCATGTGTTAAGCCAGAGATGTCTTTAACGTCATAAGCTTGTACCCATTTGCCCTCTTGAGGGATAGGAGCAGGACCATTCTTTGGACCCTGAGCTACGACGCACATATTTTGTACTTCATGTGAGTAAATCATAATTGGAACTCCTTTCATTAATAACATACATTTTATATATAACCGAGTCTTATGAAGGACAAGGTATTTTGCATACACGAGTATTTTACCATCAATCAGTCCTAAATACAAAGGTTTTTTCAACTTTTTGTTAAAATTATCACACTAACTTAACAATCACGAAATTCAAATAAGGCATATAGGGTGTATCAGGAGAATGATTTTGCAGCCACTAAGAAATAGTGTATAATTAGCATATACTACATTGAGAGGTAATATTATGAAACGTATTATAAAGTCTTTTTGTATCAAGATATTCATGTTTATTCTATCTATGGGGATCATTATAACTTTAGTGATTATTCAAGGTGATTTTACAGTAACAAGGATGAGAGATGTAGAAGATGGGGAACAAGGGTTTGTTGTAGGAGACAATAATGTCACATTAAAAACAGATGCTTTTCTGGGTGATATAGCTGATTATATCAAGAATCCATTTGTTGTACGTATTGGATACGCAGGGTCAACAAGAGCTCTATCAGAATTTATTAATAATCCTTTAAAAAGAACATTGATTTTGCTATTACCTGCTTTAATATTTTCTATTGTCATAGGTATGCTAATGGGTATTTTGGGTGCAAGACTAAGGAAGGGCTTCCTGAAAAATCTCCATCTGACAACCACCATTGGACTCATGTCCATACCAGATATATTCTTAATTTTGGTTATACAATATATGGTGGTGTGGATGTATAGACATGACATACATTGGTTTAGGGTAATAGCTTCTGATGATCTTAAAAGCTTAATATTACCATTTTTTTTATTATCACTTATTCCCACCAATTATATTTCTAGAATTACCACTGTCGCTATAGAAAAACAACAACATAAAAAATTTGTTATGATCGCTAAAGCCAAAGGCTTAAAAAGAAGTGCAATTCTCCTTGTTCATATTATGAAGAACGCTGTGATAGAAGTGCTTGGTGCATTCCCCTCCATGTTTATCATACTTATTAGCTGTCAAGTACTAGTTGAGTATATGTTTGCCTATCCTGGACTAGCCTATATGATGTTTTCAAGTGGTGGAGAAGAGGAAGCGGTTATTGGTGCAAGCTTCTTATTGGTGTCGTTCTATTATATATTTGTTTTACTTGTGGACTTAACCAAGTATGGATTTTCACCTTATAAAAAAACGGGTGTATTAGCCGATTCGGTTTTAGAATTAGCACTTGAAGCAGATGAAAAGGAGGCATACGATGATTAAGCGTACGATTTCAAAGATGAATCCTCCTATGATTATTGGTATGATTATTGTAATGATTCTATTGGTTTTATGTCTATTTGGTGATTTTATAGCACCAAGGGATCCTTATGAACCTATAACGAAGACTGAGATGGTAGACGGCACCCAACTACTTATAAAGCCACCTTACCCACCTGATGGAGTGAATCTTCTAGGAACAGATATTTTAGGTAGAGATATTCTTAGCAGAATTATTGTAGGCGCGAAGCTTACCATGGCTATTGTGATGATATCTGTTTTTGTTAAAATAGTCTTGTCATTGCTATTTGGTGTATTAGCAGGTAAAGGCACTCAGTTTTTTAAAAGTCTTATTATGATTAGTTCAACTATTGGCAGTGGCATACCGGCCCTTGTTCTCACCTTGATGATACTCAGGTTAGTCTTTGTAAAGTATTATCCTATAGGGCAATCTTTGCTGGTTTTTGGGCTGGTTATTGGTTTGGTTGAATGGGGTAGAGTAGGTAAAATAGTGGAAAATCAAGTGGAGCAGATCTATGAAATGCCGTTTATGATCGGCGATAAAGCTGTAGGAAAATCATCTATAAGGATTATTTTTTCCAGTGTCATACCCCATCTTACAACGACACTGCTAATTCATACTTGTTTAGAAATAGGCAGATCACTACTTATGATAGCCAAGCTGGGTGTGTTTGAAGTGTATGTGGCTGCTGCGGCTATGGACAGTGGTATGTTTGGAAACAAAGGTCTGCTGGGTATTAGTTTTGAACCTGAGTATTACCCTGAATGGGGGGCCCTACTTGGGAATGCGAGATATGCCATAACCTCCCAAAGGCTTTGGGTTATTATATCTACAGTAATAGTTATGTCCACTACTATATTGGGATTTAACATGTTAGGCGAAGGTCTGAAAAGATTCAGTTGGAGGGATTAGTATGTTAAAAGTTAGAAATCTAAACATAAAAATTGAAAATGACAAACGTATAATCTATCCAGTTAGAGATGTGAGTTTTAGCATTGATAAAGGTGAAATTATAGCAATTATCGGTGAGTCGGGTTGCGGCAAATCACAGACAGCCATGGCTATTAATCAACTTAATAGAATGGATGGATTTACTATTACGGGCACCATTGAGTATAAAGATATAGAGAATATCATTACCCTAAAAGAGAAGCCACTTAATAAAATTAGAGGTAGTGAGATAGCCGATATTGATCAAGACCCCATGGAAGCCCTCAATCCTTCTTTGAAGATAGGCTATCAAATAAAGGACGTATTGCTCCAGCATGGCAATTGTAAGAGAAGGGAAGCAAAAGCCCTAGTAGAAGCTTATCTTAAAAAAGTTGGTATTAGTGATATTAAGAGAGTTTATAAAGCTTATCCTCATCAACTCAGTGGCGGTATGCAACAAAGGGTATCCATTGCCATGGCATTGATATCAGAACCATCATTAGTCATTGCTGATGAGCCTACCACAGCGCTTGATGTTGAGATGGAGAGAAAGATATTGGAACTTCTTATCGGATTACAAAAAGAAATGGCCCTTGGCGTCCTCATGATTTCACATGATCTGAGTGTGGTTAAAAATTTTGCTCATAAGATAGTGGTTATGTATGGTGGTGAAATAGTAGAGACCTACAATAATTTAATAGATGATTACAAACATCCATATACAAAGGCTTTAGTTAAATGTATGCCAATTATAGAAAAACCTGTGGACCAATTAAAAGCTATACCAGGACAAGTATTTGATTTGTCAAAGCAAGTCAGCGCCTGTCACTTTTATGACAGATGCACAGAGAAATTGCCCATATGTCTGGAAAAACACCCGGAAATTAAAGTGTTGAAAAGTGGTCAAGAAGTGAGGTGCTTTTTATATGATTAACTTTATGTCCACAAGAACTCTATATAAGATCTATTCCAGTGGTTATGAAAAAGTAATTGCCTTAAATAATGTCAGTGTGGATATTTATGAGAACGAGGTTCTGGGTATAATCGGAGAAAGTGGTTCTGGAAAGTCCACACTTGCCAGGTTATTCATGGGTTTAGAAGAGCCTGATATGGGGCAGGTACATTATAGAAGTAAAGTTTTGGATTATAAAAACAAACCTCAGATGAGAAGAATGAAAAATGATGTACAAATGGTATTTCAAGATGCAGCCTATGCACTGAATCCTATAAAAAGAATTGATAAAATGATGTATGAAACGATAAAACTACATCATAAAAAATCAAAGGCAGAAGCAATATATATGATTGAGCGGATATTATCTGATGTTGGACTAAAGGGTAGTGTGCTAGGGAAGTATCCTGGTGAGTTTAGCGGTGGAGAAAGACAGCGATTAAATATCGCTAAAGCGCTTTTGGTGGAGCCTAAATTACTGATATGTGATGAACCGGTTTCTGCGCTGGATATTTCAGTGCAAGCTAAAATATTGAATTTACTGATGGCTATTAAAGATGAGTATCAATTGACTTATTTGTTTATTGCCCATAGTTTGGATGTGATTCATCATGTATCCGATAGAATAGGCGTCATGAAAGATGGACAGTTAGTGGAGCTTGATACTTGTGATAAGGTCATACACGAGCCACAGCATGGTTATACAAAACATCTTTTAAGTCATAGAACAGTGGCTAAGTCCGTATTATAAAATTTTTACATAAGAAACTTGCTACATTGAAGTTTAGGCGTATATGTGGCTAGAAAAGGTGATAGAATAAGCTCAAGTAAATCTTATGAAATCGCAATGGTATGCTTCTAGCCTTCTATTTCCAACATCAAAATAGTGCTACCTTGGAATTGTGGTTTGTTGACAATTGCATATATAGCAAGTACACTTACTGTGTAGGAATTTAACAACAAAGCAATAGGAGGAATAAGATATGAAATTATCAGCTCCAAAAAAAATGGTATTTTTGGTATCAGTAGGAATTGCAGTGGTAGCGTTATTAATGTTATTGGATATAGTTTCATTTGACTTTATAAGTGCAGCTTGGTTGGCACTAATAGGATATGCTGTATTGTTTTTAGGCAATGTTTTAAAAGATTTTTAGAAAATATAGACTTATTGGGTTCAAAGCGTAAGCTTTGGGCTTTTTTTGTTCAGTCGGTAAGCTTTGTTCTAAAGTGAGAAAAAAGCACCCTGTAAAAACAGAGTGCTTTTTATACTATTTTATACTATAGATTACTTTAAAGCGTTTCGAAGATAAGTCTGACCCATAAGGTATAAATCCACTTCTTTAGCCAGTTTTCTACCTTCAGATATGGCATGAACAACTAAAGATTGCCCTTTTCTCATATCACCGGCTGAAAAGACGCCTTCGATATTGGTCATATAATTACTTTCTGTTGCCACATTACCACGCTGATCATAATTAACACCCAGATCATCAAGTAAACCTGTATGCTGTGGGTGCAAGAATCCCATGGCGAAAAGGACTAAATCGGCTTCAATGGTGAACTGACTACCTTCAATGACTTTCATCTGAGGTCTGCCACCACCTTCAGGTGTAATCCAATCCAGTTTGACGCAATTAAGTTTGGTGACAACACCATCTTTGCCCTCGAAAGATTCTGTAGCAATACTGAACTGACGAATATCTGTGTTAAGTAGGGTAGTTGCTTCGTCATGAGAAGTTGATATTTTCTCTAGTCTTGGAAACATTGGCCAAGGTTGTGTGATATCCCGTTCCTTTGGTGGAATAGGTAGCAATTCAAGCTGAGTGACCTGTGTTGCGCCTTGGCGAAG
>JAQICP010000040.1 GCA_027858555.1 Vallitaleaceae bacterium | reverse complement strand
CTATAAAGGTAATTAAAGATATAATCAATAAATAAAACTTAAGGCTAGTGCGCATGCATTAGCCTTTTTTAATACAAAGGTCTTCCATTGTGAATAATTGTACCTGAAGGAGAAATGTGCACCAGTTACACTTTGGTTCTTGCAAGAAAGGCATTATTTATAAGAAACCCGAACGATAATATAAAAATATTGATAAATGTTCGGAAAATGGTTGACTTACAACTAGATACTCTGTAAAATAGCGATATGGATGATTCAGACATGAACATCTATGGCTGTAATTCACTTTATGTAATTTATTAATAATAAATAGATAGTAGTCACAATTGTGATAGATTTGCGACTATGCACGGCAACTAACGATTTATCCTAGGAGGTATTATGAAAGTACAAGTAGGAATTATTATGGGTAGTGACTCTGATTTACCAATCATGGCGGAAACAGCAAAAATTCTAGATCAACTTGAAGTTGGTTATGAACTAACAGTGATATCAGCTCATCGGACCCCAGAACGTGCTGTCACATATGCAAGAGAAGCAAGGCGTAATGGACTTAAAGTAATAATCGCCGGTGCAGGGGGTGCTGCACATTTGGCAGGTGTTATAGCCGCCCTTACCACATTACCAGTGATCGGTGTACCAATACTGACCAAATCACTAGGCGGTGCGGATGCACTGTATTCTATAGTTCAGATGCCACCTGGCATACCGGTAGCTACAGTAGCAATTAATGGCGCTAAGAATGCAGGCATACTAGCAGCACAAATCATTGGTTGCTACGACAGCGTCATTGAAAACAATCTAGATATTTTTAAAGAGTCAATGAGAGCAGTAGTTGATAATAAAGCTGAGAAATTGGAAGCTAAAGGGTACAAGGCATATTTAAAAGAAGATATGGCATAGGAGGCTATTATGGAAAAAGGATCTATTTTATACGAAGGCAAGGCTAAGAAAGTATATACCACAGATGATGAGAATTTATTAATTGTATCTTATAAAGATGATGCTACAGCATTTAATGGCGTTAAAAAAGGTACCATAGCAGACAAGGGAATTGTCAATAATCGTTTAACAAATCACTTGATGCAACTGTTAGAAAAACAAGGTGTGCCAACGCATTTTGTTGAGGAATTAAATGATCGTGAAACAGTGGTTAAAAAAGTTACTATTGTACCGCTTGAAGTGATTGTTAGAAATATTGCGGCTGGTAGTTTAAGCAAGCGATTAGGCTTACCAGAAGGTACCATAATGAAGAAAACTGTCCTAGAATTCTCATACAAAGATGATGAACTAGGTGACCCGATGATTAATGACTATCATATAGCAGCGCTTGAACTTGCTACTAAAGAAGAAGTGCAGATTATTACAGATTATGCCTTCAAGGTTAATGATTTATTAAAAGATATATTAGAAGACGCAGGCATCAAACTTGTTGACTTTAAGATTGAATTTGGTAAGTTGGCAGATGGTACTATTATATTGGCAGATGAGATTTCACCAGATACTTGTCGTTTTTGGGATACAAAAACAAATGAAAAGTTAGACAAAGACCTTTTCAGACGAGACCTTGGTGGTGTTGAAAATGCTTATCAAGAGGTTATGAAACGCCTATTAGGAGTGTAATAATGGAAGATATGATGTTTGATGATAAGTTACAAGAAGAATGTGGCGTCTTTGGTGTTTATACAAAAGAAGACGATGTATCTATAAAAGAATTCGATACAACTAGAATGACATACTACGGTCTCTTTGCCCTTCAGCATAGAGGACAAGAAAGTGCTGGCATAGCAGTCAATTCTAAAGGCACGATTCTCTATAGAAAAGAGATGGGCCTTGTGACAGAAGTATTTGATGATGTGGTACTAGACTACTTAAAAGGTCATTCTGCTATTGGACATGTGCGTTATTCTACAACAGGCGGTAATTCTGCTGAGAATGCACAGCCATTAGTCCTCAAATACACAAAAGGCCATATGGCTTTAGCGCATAATGGTAATTTAACCAATGCTAGAAAACTCCGTGATGAGCTAGAAAATGTCGGTACAATATTTCAAACCTCAACGGATTCTGAGGTAATAGCTGCCTTATTATCCCGTGCTAGAATCAAGTACAACACAATTGAAGACGCACTGGTAGAAGTGATGACTAAAGTTGAAGGGGCCTACTCACTACTCGTTATGACCCCACATAAATTAATAGCAGTGAGAGACCCACTAGGTATGAGGCCACTGGTCATTGGTAAGAAGGGTGATACTTATATATTCTCATCAGAATCTTGTGCCTTCGATGCGCTTGGCATTGAACTCGTTCGAGACGTAAATCCAGGTGAAATTGTTATCATTAATGATCAAGGTATAAAATCCATCCAAACACCAGCGGCTAAAACGTCTAGTATGTGTATATTTGAATATGTTTATTTTGCAAGACCAGATAGTATTATGCAAGGTCTAGAAGTATATAACACCAGATATAAAGCAGGAGGGATACTTTACAAAGAACATCCAGTAGAAGCTGATGTTGTAGTAGGTGTACCAGATTCCGGACTTGCAGCAGCACTTGGATTCTCACATGCCTCTGGTATACCTGTTGTGGGTGGCTTTATGAAGAACCGCTATGTTGGTCGGACATTCATTCAACCTAATCAAGCCTTAAGAGAACTGGGTGTTCATCTGAAGCTGAACCCTATTAGAAGTCTGATAAAAGGTAAACGCGTCGTAATGATAGATGACTCTATTGTTAGGGGTACAACCAGTAGACGAATCGTTAAGCTACTTAAAAGTGCGGGAGCGACAGAAGTTCATGTTAGAATCAGTTCTCCACCAGTCAGGCATTCATGTTACTTTGGTATCGACACACCTGAGAGACAGAAATTAGTTGCTAGCAATCATAGTGTTGATGAAATCTGTGAGTTAATCTGTGCGAATTCACTGGGCTATATTAGTAGAGAAGGATTAATTAAATCATGTGAAGGTGCTGATACTAATTTCTGTACCAGTTGCTTCACAGGCAATTATCCAGTTGAAATAGAGGAACAGGAGGTTTAAGATGTCGATTGATTATAAACAATCGTGCGTTGATGTAGAAGCAGGTTACAAGGCAGTAGAATTGATGAAAGAGCACATAAAAACAACCATGCGGCCAGAAGTAGTAACAGAAATTGGTGGTTTCGGCGGCTTATTTTCATTAGCACAGATTAAGATGGATGAGCCAATTCTTGTATCTGGAACTGATGGCGTTGGAACCAAACTTAAGTTAGCTTTCGAATTAGATAAGCATGATACAATTGGTATTGATGCAGTAGCAATGTGCGTTAACGATATTATATGTGCAGGTGCAGAACCATTGTTTTTTCTTGATTATATTGCTTGTGGTAAGAATAAACCTGAAAAGATTGCTCAGATAGTATCTGGTATTGCTAATGGTTGTAGACAATCAGGTGCAGCCCTTATTGGTGGCGAGACAGCTGAAATGCCAGGATTTTACCCAGACGATGAGTATGATCTGGCAGGTTTTGCAGTAGGCATTGTGGATAAAAAAGATATGATAGATGGTACTAAAGTTAAGGTTGGTGACGTACTGCTCGGATTACCATCAACTGGCGTTCATTCTAATGGTTTTTCATTGGTCAGAAGACTCTTTGACCCAACTAAAGAACGTTTAATGGTTGAAGTGGAAGAACTTGGTTCTACTTTAGGCGAGGCTTTGATGGCACCAACTAAGATCTATGTAAATAGCATCAAAGCAATAAAAAAAGCTGTGACAATCCATAGTATTTCGCATATTACTGGTGGTGGCTTTATTGAGAACATCCCAAGGATGATGCCTGAAGGCATGTATAGTGAAATAAAACTCGGAACTTGGCCAATTCAACCTATATTCCATGTACTTAAAGAACTAAGTGACTTAGAGGATAAAGGTATGTTTGGTACCTTTAATATGGGTATTGGTATGGTTTTAGCACTTGAAAAAGAGGATGCTGAGAGGGCAATTACGGCATTACAAGCTATAGGAGAATCTGCTTATATCATAGGTGTTGTAAAGGCAGGTAATCAGGGTGTTGTTTTATGCTAAGAATCGGTGTATTGGTTTCTGGTGGAGGTACTAATCTTCAAGCCGTAATCGATAAGATTGAATCTGGCTATATTAATAATGCTGAGATTGTTACTGTTGTAACCAATAGAAAGAATGCTTATGCCCTGCAGCGCGCTAAAGACCATGGTATAGATAGCGCTATCATTAGACCAATGGACTACAAAGACCAAGAGGGCTTTTGTGATGGATTAATTACTCATTTTGACGTTTTGAAAGTGGACTTAATAGTTCTGGCAGGTTATTTGGTTATTTTACCTGATGGCTTCATTGCACATTTTTCAGACCGAATCATCAATGTGCATCCAGCACTGATTCCGGCTTTTTCAGGCAAAGGATTCTATGGTTTGCATGTCCACGCGGCTGCATTAGAACGAGGTGTCAAGTTATCAGGTGCCACTGTCCATTTTGTCAACGAAGTTACTGATGGCGGACCAATTATTTTACAAAAATCAGTACAGGTATTAGAAAGTGATACAGTAGAGTCATTACAAAAACGTATCATGGAAGAAGCAGAATGGGTTGTTTTGCCTGAGGCAATCAAATTAATAGCGAATAAGCAAGTTAGCGTTATAGATAATAAAGTGCAGATTAAACTGGATTCGTAGGCAAGTTTAATTGAAGCGAGTAAGAAAGGAAATATCATATATGAAAGTTCTAGTAATAGGTAGTGGTGGACGTGAACATGCTATTCTTTGGAAACTAGCACAAAACAAGAAAATTGATCAATTATATTGCGCTCCCGGTAATGCAGGAATAGGTGAGATTGCACAGTTGGTTGATATAAAAGCGATTGAAATTGAAAAGCTAGCTGATTGGGCTAGTACTAATCATATAGATTTAACGATAGTAGGTATGGAAGATCCATTAACCATGGGTATTGTAGATTTATTCAAAGAGAAGGGACTCAGAATATTTGGTCCTAGAGAAAATGCCGCTGTCCTTGAAGGCAGTAAGGTATTTGCAAAAGACTTAATGAAGAAATATAATATTCCATCAGCATCTTATGAGGTATTTGAAGAACCCACACTTGCTAAAGATTACCTATTAACCATTGACTATCCAGTTGTACTTAAGGCAGATGGTTTGGCGTTTGGTAAAGGGGTTCTTATTTGTGAGGATATATCGGAGGCAATAGCTGGCGTTGATGAAATCATGGTAGATAAAAAATACGGATCTGCAGGTGCTAGACTGGTGGTTGAAGAATTCATGACTGGACCTGAAGTGTCTGTGCTGTCTTTTTGTGATGGCGAGACCATTATTCCCATGGTAAGTGCTCAAGATCATAAAAGAGCATATGATAATGATGAGGGACTCAATACTGGTGGTATGGGTACCTTTTCACCATCTAAGTTTTATACGGATGAGATGCATGCTTGGTGTATAGAAGAAATATATAAACCAACCTTAGAAGCTATGAAATTAGAGGGAAGACCTTTTACTGGGATTATTTTCTTTGGGTTAATGTTGACACCTAGTGGCGTTAAGGTATTAGAATACAATGCCAGATTTGGTGATCCAGAAGCCCAAGTGGTACTCCCTAGACTAAAAACAGACCTACTTGATATTATTGAACATGCGATTGATGGCAAGCTAGATGAAATGACTCTAGAGTGGTCTAATCAGCAAGCTGTTTGTGTGGTATTGGCATCAGGTGGTTATCCAGTTTCATATAAGAATGGCTACCAGATTACTGGACTTGAAAACCAAAAAGACAAAGAGGATGTCCTAGTTTTTCATGCAGGTACAGCAATGAAGGATGAACATTTTGTTAC
>JAQICP010000004.1 GCA_027858555.1 Vallitaleaceae bacterium | reverse complement strand
ATGGGATATAATCTTCTAAGGCTCTCAAGGTTGACAGATGATCTAGAATACCAAGATAGATATGACAAGATCATAGAAGCTTTTGGTGGTAGAATTAATAAGGGTCCAAACCATTTTGCTTATCTACTAAGAAGTCTGATGCTAAGAGAAACAGGTACCAAGGATCTGATTATTGTTGTTTCAGGCAAAGTGGAACTCGCTGAGACATTAAAAGAATATGAAAAAGAGCATGGCATATTTTACTTGGCGGATTATCGATGAAGAACAAGCAGGTGCAGGTGCAGACGCAGATGCAGATAAAAAGCGGCGGGATGATAAGAGAACCTTCTATATATGTGAAGACTTTGCGTGTCTGGCACCTGTCCACGAATTACCTGAAACCTAACAGGAGGAATTCACTGGCTATCAAAAGCATCAAAAGTATATCAAATGCGTGTAAGATTAACATCTAGTAACAAGAAGTTAATCATTCAAACAAGAAGTTAATATTACATTTTACTTAGATAATAGTATTTACCTATTGACTTAAAGTGAACTTTAAGGTGTATGCTGATATCAGAGTAACTAATTAATTCAAGTAAGGAGAATTTATGAAAAATTTAAACGATACATATACGTTACAAAACGGTGTTAAGATTCCAGTTGTTGGATTTGGCACTTGGCAAACACCTAATGATGAGGTGGGATATAAAGCTGTTTTAAAGGCTTTGGAAGTTGGTTATACCCATATTGATACTGCTGCTGTTTATGGCAATGAAGTTAGTGTTGGTAAAGCAATCAAAGATAGCGGCATGAAAAGAGAAGAGATATTCTTAACCAGTAAGATTTGGAATGATGCTCATGGTTACGAGGCTACATTAAAGGCATTTGATGAGTCACTAGAGAGACTAGATACAGATTATCTGGATTTATATCTGATACATTGGCCTAATCCACTTGCTTTTAGAGACACATGGGAAGAAACTAATGCAGGCACATGGAAAGCTATGGAAGAGCTATACGCGGCTGGTAAGATTAAAGCCATTGGTGTTAGTAATTTTTGCGAGCGACATATTGATGCACTTTTAAAAACAGCCAAAGTAGTACCAATGGTCAATCAGATTAGACTTTGTCCTGGTGATGCAAAAGAAGAACTTGTAGCTTATTGTGAAGAGAAGAAGATACTTCTTGAAGCATATAGCCCACTTGGAACGGGTAAGGTTTTTGAAGTAGAAGCATTAAAAGAGATGGCAAGTAAGTATGACACAACCGTAGCTAAAGTATGCCTCAGATGGAGTCTTCAAAGAGGATTTGTGCCACTACCTAAATCAATCACACCAGAGCGCATTGCAGACAATGCGGATATATTTGGATTCGATATTTCTGCTGATGATCTTAACATTATCAGTAATCTGACAGGTTGTTGTGGACAAAGTGACAATCCAGATGAAAAACCTTTCTAGTTAGTAACGAAATTAGTAAATATGTGTGTAATTAGTAACGACTAATACATGTCACATGAATATAAAACACCCTAAATATTAGATTATACTAATGATTAGGGTGTTTTTTTTGCACTGAGAATTTATCGGTTATATATGAGCAATAAAGGTCTACTACTGTTTTTTTAATTGACGATACACAGTTGGGGTCATGCCTTCCATGGATTTGAAGACTCTAACCATCTGACTGGCAGTGGTATAACCAATACTTAATGCAATATCTCCAATATTCATACTTGAATCAGTTAGCAAGGATTTTGCAATACCTATACGATAACTGGTTAAATATTCTTTGAAATTCATACCCATCTCATCTTTAAAAAGTCTAGAGAAGTAAGCAGTTGAAAGATGTAAACATTCAGATAGATACGATAGATTCAAGTGCTCCATATATTTGGTGTGAATTATTTTAAGAGCCTTTTTGATGGATGGATGGCAATAAGATGTTTCTTCATGCGTGATGGTGTTTAAGATAGCAAGATAGCTAGTATGGACAGTATGAATATCATCATATAAATGATCAAATAGATTAATCCCTTCATTCAAGAGCTGGATTTCATTTTTATATAAAGCCATATCCTTAAAAAGATGACGTATTGTAATGCCATATATCTCTTTGTATAGATAGATTGTTTTGGAATTGTTTATAAAATCATCAATTAAGTTGGCTCTCAGTTTATCTAGCAAGTCATAAAGGTCAATCCAATTCTTTTGTTCGAATAGTTCATCAAAGAGATGGATGTATTTGTACGCCACAAGGGAGTAGTCAGTTGTAAGGCCTGCTTCATCAAAAAAGACGCACTCAGACAAGCCAATCACATAGGTATACTCCTTAAGCCTTAATGCGTTCTTATATGAAACACCTATATCTAGCAATTCGTTTTTTAAATCACCAAAACAGCCAATGACACTGGTTTCGTAATCGGTTTTAATATGATCAATCAGTGATGAAAAGGCTAATCTTAGGACATCAAATATCTCACAGTCAGACTTTTCTACTGCGTCACCCAAAGACGTACCCATAGCGTTAGCTAGTGATTTACCATCTGTATTTTTGCCGTAATCCCTACAAGGCAAATCAGGATGAGTTTGAATAATCAAAGTGCGGGTAAATGGCTGTAGATTAAGCAGTGCAATGGGGTTAAGTGTTTCAGTTGAAAAATGCTCTAGAATAAGCTGATGAAAATTGTGTTTCCAATCACTCAAATGATTTTCTGGTTGCTTGTTAATGAGTGCGTTAAAATGATTACTAAGAACAAGTTGCAATACAATAAAACGACCTTTGGTGGGTATGCCAAGGGCATTAACATAGTCGTGATTTTTATAGGAATCTGGTAACGTTTCACATAAAAGATTGGTAAAATACATGGTTTGTTCTTCAACGAGTTGATTCATAGTAACCTCTGACTAACTTTTAGTGGTAATAATTGTAAAACATATCAAATTAAGAGCCATATGTCAAAATCTACAGATTGTGAGTGCGTGACGTATTCGATAGAATTAGTATTATAATCAAATAGTAATTATGTGTATATAATTACTTGTATGTCTATTATAACTGAAATGAAAGGTTTGGTGAAGTCGTGGAAACAAATAAAGCAATAAAAGTAATACAATTTGGAGAAGGTAATTTCCTTAGAGCATTTGTTGACTGGATGATTCAGAAAATGAATGATCAAAATATATTTAATGGTCAGGTTGCAATCGTACAACCCCTTGAGAATGGGTTGATTAATCTATTAGAAGCTCAAAATCTGACTTATACTCATTATCTTAAAGGCATGAAGGATGGGGTGGCAGTAAAAGAACATTACAAAAATACTACCGTTGGTATGACAAATAACCCGTATGAGGATTACGCTGGTTTTTTAGCACTTGCTCATATTGAGACCGCGAACATTATTGTCTCTAATACAACTGAAGCTGGCATTGATTTCTCAGCAGATGACAAATTCGAAGATGAAGCGCGAGTTACATATCCAGGTAAATTAACCAAACTCTTATTAGAGCGATATAATCTTGTTAGTGGTGATAAAGACAAAGGTTATATCATATTACCATGCGAATTGATTGATGATAATGCTGTTCATCTAAAAGCAGCAATATTGAAATACGTTGAATTATGGGATTTAGGTGAAGGTTTTGGCACATGGGTTAATGAAGCCAATACTTTCTGCAATACCTTGGTGGATAGAATCGTACCAGGTTACCCAAGAGACACCATTGAAGAAATATGGGAAGAACTCGGTTACAAAGATCAATTAGTGGTTGAAAGCGAGCAGTTCAATCTATGGGTCATCGAAGGAGATGCTAAAGTGCAAAAAGCATTCCCTGCCGATGAAGTAGGCTGTAATGCTATATTCGTTAAAGATGTAAAACCTTATAAAATGAGAAAAGTACGTATCTTAAATGGTGCTCATACAGCACTTGTACCAGTAAGCTATCTGTATGGTCTTGAAACTGTTGGTGAATCTATTGAAGACCCACTAATGTCAAAATTCTTAATTGGGGCTTTGTTCGAAGAAATTATTCCGACACTAACACTATCACAGGAAGAACTGGAAACATTTGCAGCTGAGGTTATTGAAAGATTCAGGAATCCATTTATCAAGCACAGGTTAATGAGTATTTCGCTAAACAGCATGTCTAAATATGAAACAAGAGTATTACCTTCTTTACTGGCATACTTAGATAAGACCAAATCATTACCGAAACGACTGGTACTATCACTGGCTTCTTATATTGTATTTTATAGAGGCAGCTATAACGGCAAAACCATAGATGTGAATGATAGTCCTGATATAACGGATCTATACAGGGACCTATGGTCAGGTTATGATGGTGGTAGAGAAAGTATTGAGACCCTTGTAACAGGTGTGCTTAGTTATGATGTAGTATGGAAAGGTGATCTGTCACTCATTCCTGGGCTTACTAAGATGGTTAGTGATTATGTTGAACGTATATTAAGTGAAGGTATGAAGCCAATTATAGAAGAGGTGATTTAATGGCTAGTGCATTTAAGATTAATCCTAAAGACAATGTGTGGATTAGTTTAGAAACAACAGACAGCTATATCCGAGGTCATAAATATGCAGTTAATCCTATTATAGAAGGGTCGCCAGTTATCAAGTATGGTATGCCAATTGGCATAGCAACAAAAGATATCGGCCAAGTCGAGCATATTCATACCCATAACATAAAAACGACTTTAAGTGACTTGATTGAATATGAATATAACCCAGAAGGGCAAGATACGCAGCAAGAAAAAGATGCATCCAAAGTACAAGATAAACTGCAAGAACAAAATACATCGCAAGCAAAGCATACGAATACAGTACGCGCTGAAAAGACCATTAATGTCTATCCTCGATTTAACGATGAAATAGGTATCCGTAATGAGTTATGGATTATTCCTACAGTAGGTTGTGTTAATGGTGTTGCAGCAAAGATCATCGAACATTTCAAAGAGAAATGTATGGAAGAGGGCATCTCCTTAAAATCCATGGATAATTTTGATGGCATCTATGCTTACTCACATAACTATGGTTGTTCTCAGATGGGGGATGACCATGCCAATACAAGAGCGACCCTACAAAATATCGTAAAACATCCTAATGCAGGTGGCGTACTTGTCATAGGTCTTGGTTGTGAGAATAATCAGGTTAAAGCCTTTAAGGAAACCCTTGGCACTTACAATGAAGACCGTGTCGAATTCCTCGTCTCTCAGGAAGTGGAAGATGAGATTGAAGCGGGCGTTAAGTTAGTTGAAGGCTTATTCAATAAGATGAAGCAAGACAAAAGAGTTGAAAAACCTTTATCCATGTTGCGCGTTGGACTGGAATGTGGTGGTTCTGATGGACTAAGTGGCATTACAGCCAATCCACTTATCGGTCGTTTTTCTGACTATCTCATCAACCATGGCGGTACAACTGTACTGACTGAAGTGCCGGAGATGTTTGGTGCTGAGACGATTCTTATGAATCGATGTATCTCAAAAGAAGTGTTTGAAAAGACGGTGAGTATGGTCAACGATTTCAAAGATTATTATAAAAAGCATGATCAAGTCATCTATGACAACCCATCTCCAGGTAACAAAGAAGGCGGCATATCCACATTAGAGGATAAATCATTAGGTTGCACTACAAAGGCTGGTGAGAGCAGTGTCATGGACGTGCTCGGCCATACAGATCGACTTAAAGTCAGTGGACTTAATCTCATCAGCGCACCTGGTAATGATGCCATCGCCACAACAACACTTGGCATGAGTGGCTGTCACATGGTGCTGTTCTCAACAGGCAGAGGCACCCCATTTGGAGGCTTCGTACCTACTATGAAGATCAGTACCAACACAGCGTTATTTGAGAAAAAACCTAACTGGATTGATTTCAATGCAGGACAGATGCTAGACGGTGTATCTATGGACGACATGCTAATTGGCTTCGTTGATATAATAGTAGCTACAGCTGATGGCGCTTACACAAGACAAGAGATTAACGGTTATCGAGAGATTGCCATATTCAAATCTGGGGTCACGTTGTAAGCGTAATTGGGATGAAAATTGAAGCACATGTATATCCATTCCATTGTATTTCAAAAACTGGGATTTAACTGATTTCAGGTAAGCATATAGAACGTCAATATAACTAATACGAGGAGAAGAAGATGAAAAAATTTCTGGATCAAGATTTTCTGTTAAAAAATGAAACAGCAAAAACATTGTATCATGACTATGCCAAAGACTTACCAATCTATGACTATCATTGTCATCTATCACCTAAGGAGATTGCAGAAGACAAGTCCTACAAAAACTTGGCTGAAATATGGTTAGGCGGGGATCACTACAAATGGCGTGTTATGAGAAGTAATGGTGTCAGTGAAGACTTTATAACAGGTTCTGGGGATGACTACTTAAAATTCATGGAATTTGCAAAAACGGTTCCATTAACAATCGGCAATCCAATGTATCATTGGACACACTTGGAGTTACAACGATATTTTGGCATTGACACAGTGCTTAATGAAAAGACGGCACCTGAAATCTGGGAGAAATGTAATGCGCTTTTGTCACAACCTGATTTCAGTGCTAAAAGCCTGATTACAAAGTCAAATGTGGAAGTAATCTGTACAACAGATGATCCTATCGATAGCCTGGAATATCATAAGGTTATTGCCGCGGATGGTAGTTTTAAGACTAAGGTTTTACCGACATTTAGACCTGATAAGGGGATCAATATACACCTAGAGACATTCTTACCTTGGTTGAAGTCATTAGTGGCTGTAGTAGGCTATGAGATAAAAGATGTGCCTACGTTATTTCAAGCACTAACTAGTAGAATTGATCATTTCCATAGTGTAGGCTGTCGTCTATCAGACCATGCCCTTGACGCTGTTGATTACAGTACACCTTTTGAAATAGGAACAGGCGATATCGACCTGAGTGAAGCCACAGTAATCTTTGAGAAGGCACTATCTGGTGAAATGATTTTGCCATCTGAAATAACTTATTATAAGTCTGTATTGCTGAACTTCTTTGGAAAAGAATATGCCAAAAGAGATTGGGTCATGCAGTTACATATCGGAGCCCTTCGTAACAACAGTAGAAGAATGTATGAAGCTATTGGTGCGGATACTGGTTTTGATTCAATTAATGACACTGTATTTGCAGCTAATCTGTCAGCGTTAATGAATGACCTAGATCACACAGATGAACTCCCCAAAACCATCATTTATACACTTAACCCAAGAGATAACTATGTCATCGGCACGATGATCGGTAATTTCCAAGGTGGAGGCATCAAAGGTAAGATTCAATTTGGATCAGGTTGGTGGTTCTGTGATCAAAAAGAAGGCATGATTGACCAGATGAAAACTCTAGCTAGTCTAGGACTTATTAGCAGGTTTGTGGGTATGCTCACTGACTCAAGAAGTTTCTTATCATATACAAGACACGAGTATTTCAGACGCATACTCTGTAATATGATTGGGCAGTGGGTAGAAGAGGGCGAGTATCCTGATGATATGGCATTCCTAGGGCAAGTTGTAGCGGACATATGTATCAATAATGCTAGAGAATATTTTAAGCTATAGATGGGTGATGTTCGATAAATGTTATGAGTCTTCGGATGTTGTCGTTCGTTAGAATGATTAAGGTATAGGATGGTGCCGTTCGTTAAACTGATTTAAGTTATAGGATTATCTTAACGATTAGAACAAGCATAATAAGCAGGGTGTAATATAGTGAATAATATATTAGGCCTAATAAGGGGAGGTATACTAAACTAGTATACTTCCCTTTATAGATTAACTTAAAGTTGAAAGCATGTCATAAGATGGTGTAGGCATCTATTAGTGAAGGGTAATGCTAGACGCTAATTGGATATAGACACCTGGTTGGTTCTTCCAAGTATGCTACCCCCAACTTCAACCTCAATCCATATATCACGTGACTCTGTATAGACCCAAGGAGAAGGATTGTATCCTATATTGTCTATACCTTCTGAATTGCTATAATGAATGAGATATCTAGCAGAACCTGGATCTGGGGATACTGTTAATATGTATCCAGTCTCAGTGTATTCAACCATTAATGTATAGGTGTAATCCTCCGCTACATTAGTATCTACTGGGTCGTCTGTATTATCAGGTTCTATGATTTCCACTGAGTCAGATGTACCTCCAGGTTCTGAGTTTTCTACTGAGTCAGTTGTACCTTCAGGCTCCGTATTTTCTACAGAATCATCTGTATTTCCAGAATCTATAGTATTAGTACCAGTATCACTAACGGAATTATCGTAAGCATCTGTAAGCTCGTCTAGTCCTCTTACTTCTATGTTATTATCGTCAACATAATCGCCTATATCATCAGAACCTAATAGAGAAACTTTAAGGGTTTCATCCTGTTGATCTGTATCGCTCAGGTCTATGCCCAACACTTGATCATTTTGAAGGTAGTCATTAAGACCTTTTACGGTATATATTGCCACATCGCTGATGTTATCTGTATCGATACATATGAGATCATCTATAGAAGCTACGACACCTGTATAACTTTTTATAGCATTAATATTAGTCACGATTGCATTATTCTCTGAGTCTTCTCCCATGATAACAAATGCCATATCCCCAGTTACACCCAGAACTAAATCAGCATTCTTAATAATGGCCACACCTTTTCCAACTAATGAAACAGTCCCAACCGTGCCACCAGTCGCAACTGCAGCACCAACGGCAACTGCCACATCAGAGACTGCTTTAATAGCAGTAGCACCTTGTTCTAATGTCTCAAAGGTATCGCCTGCATTGTTCCATGCTTCTGAAGCAAGCTGATTATCACTCATCTCAAGTATTGCAAAAGCTTTCGCAGCAGATACACCCAAGTTTTCAGCAAGTAATTCAATACGTTTCTTGCCAGTTCCTCTAGGTGCATTATCATAAAATGCCGTCACCTCTTCTTTGGTATAGGCATAAGCAGTAGATCCAAAGTGGAGGTCCAGTTCAAGCCCAGTTTTATAATCTGCATCGTCTAATAATTCACTGAAGGAATCACTATAATCTTCTATCTGATTCCACAAATCCATGGCTTCATCTAGGTCATCTTTCCAGTCATCATAAGAAGTAACTGTAGGATCAGTTGTATAGATGCTGCCAGTAAGTTCAGATGCTTCAACGTACATCTCAGAAAGCTGTCTAATGATAATCATGGTGTTACCCACGGTCATCTCATCATCAGTTTCTATAACAGGCATATCGCCTCTAGCATAGTAATCTCGTTGATCCATATTATTAATTACGACACTACCAATGACTAGATAAAGAACAATGCCTAAAATACTAACGCCAACGAGAGCGACAATTCCTATTAAACAACCTTTAAGGCAGCCGTTCTTTTTCTGCACTGGCCCAGCAATTGCTCCATTATATGAACCAGCATCTTTGTGAGGTAGGTTTCCTTGAACAGAGGGATTATTTGTTGCTGTCTGTCTGACACTTGGTGCTTGTTGGTGATAAGAGCCTGTCAAATTATTTTCTAGGGCTGTATCATCATTACTGTTTTCTGCAGGTGTTCCGCAGAATTGACAAAACTTAGTGCCCTTATCCATCTTGGTTCCACAACTACTACAATACATAATTACCCCTTTCATATCAGTGAATAAGTATAGTATATCAAAATATGGTTATAAATTAAAGCATATGCCATATGTAACTAACCGCTTATCTCGGTTTTAATACCACTTACTTAAAAAAACTAGATTTCATCCGTCAACTCAACTATACTTGATATATCACTAGTGGTTAGGAGTTAGGGCATGAAATATGATATTGATATCAATCCAGATTACAATGAGTTAACAGTCGTAATCAAGGCACCGGAAATGACAAGTGAAGTGACGGAGCTTATGACCAGATTACAAAAGGGAAAGCATACTACCATTGGTTGGTAAGGTTCTATTTGTGATAGTCTATATAGTTGCCTATATGGTTATCTTTTAAGACATACTATTCTAGCAAAGCTAGAGCGTTGAACGAGAGAATTAGTCAGATGAATAAATGAATAAGAAGGAGCAGATAATGAATGTGATCGAAGTTAAGAATCTAACCAAAACATATAAGGATTTTAAGGCAGTGGATGATGTATCATTCACAGTGGAAGAGGGCATTATATTTGGTATGTTAGGTCCCAATGGGGCAGGTAAGACCACCACCATAGAATGTGCAGCAGGTCTTAAAAAACCTGATTCAGGACAAGTTAGGATACTGGATATGGATGCACTGAGAGTTGGTAAAAAACTATACGATTTTGTAGGTGTCCAATTACAGGAAACCTCTTACCAAGACAAGATCAAGGTCAAAGAGTTATGTGATTTTTTCGCCAGTATGTATGAAAATAGTAGCGACTATGAGCCACTACTTGCTAGGTTTAATCTCACAGCTAAAAAGAATAATTATATGACACAGTTATCAGGTGGTGAGAAGCAGAAAGTAGCCATCATATTGGCACTGATTGCTAATCCGAAAGTGGTATTTCTAGATGAACTCACCACTGGCCTAGACCCTCAGGCAAGACGTGAGATGTGGGCATATATCAAAGAACTAAAAGCTGAAGGCAGAACCGTTTTCATGACCACCCATTACATGGAGGAAGCAGAGTTTTTATGCGATCAGATCTGTCTAATTGATGTGGGTAAAATTGTTATAACAGATACTGTTGAAGGTGTTATCGAACATGCGAAATTAGAGACTGAGGTGAGGTTTAAAGCGGGGAAAGAAGCGGCAGATTATCTAAGGGGTAATCTCTCAGAGGTAAGAGCGGTTGAATATACAGAAGGGTTTGTAAAAGTATTTTCTGAAAAGGAAGATATTATCACAGATATCATATTATTGCTAAATGGAAAGCATATTGCCTATAAACAGATTGATATCCACAGACCAGGTCTAGAGGATGCTTTCTTAAAACTAACAGGAAAGGCTTGGAGGGATTGATTATGAAATTATTATTAAAGACCATTAGTGTAGAATGGAAGATGAATATTCGAAACTTTTTAAATATATTTTTCTCACTTATATTCCCAGTGATGATGCTTTTATTATTTGGTTCCATGTATGGTAACGAGCCATCTGAATATTATCAGGGTTATGGTTCGGTTGATGTATCAACAGCAGGCTATCTATGCATGATTATTGCCGTATCTGGCCTGATGACACTGCCCATTACCTTGTCCCAATACAGAGAGAAGAAGATATTAAAACGTTATATGGCAACACCAATCAAGCCTTTTGACATACTTTTGTCTCAACTGGTTGTTAATGCGGGCGTTACAGCTGTGGGTTCTGGTTTGCTTATTATCATTGGTATAATCGTTTTTGATTTGAAGTTTTACGGTAATCTACTATATGTTATTCCTGCGGTTATTCTAATTATGTTAGCAATCTTTTCTATTGGGTTATTGATTGCAGGTATTGCGCCTAATTCTAAAGCGGCACTGGCTATTACATACGTCATCTATTTCCCCATGTTATTCTTATCAGGTGCAACACTGCCACTGGACTTTATGCCAGATGTGGTTGTGACCATCTCAAAAGCATTGCCACTGACTTACGGTGGTGAATTGTTAAACGGCTTATGGGTAGGTGGAACGCCTGGTACATACCTTACTGAGAGATTCGTGCTACTTGGCGTGTTTGTCGTATTTGCTGGGTTGTCGATTAAGACTTTTAAGTGGGAGTAGGGCTGATTATGCAGTAACTATGTTGAAAAAGCAGGTTGAGGTTCAAGCATCAGTATGTTATATTGAGCATAGTCAGAACATATGAAAGCATGCGACTAGTAGGTAAGTTAAGTGGGTATTAATGGGTGTGAATGTGTTTCATCACTTCTAATTAATAGTCAATCAAGTATTGAGAGTAGGTTAGTATATGGAACAGATGGTTGTCAGTTTATTACCAGTTTTTATGATCTTAGTAGTGGGCATGCTTATAAGACGGTTGAATCTTTTAAGTCATGAGGTAATTAGTGGCCTTAAAACAATCATTATCAAGATTGCACTACCTGGGGTTCTATTCATGGCATTTGCCCAATCCGAGATGGGACTTGATAATCTATATATATTCATTCTTGTGTTTGTGTTTTGTGTTCTGTTGTATATGATTGGTGGGCTATTACATCATGCATTACCAAAATTGTTTCCTTTTGAATATACTAATGGTTATTTTACAGGCTTTGAATTTGGCATGATTGGCATCGGTTTGTTCACAGCCATATGGGGCATGGATAAGTTGCCGATCATTGCAGTCATTGCATTTGGACACGAGATATTCATCTGGTTCGTCTATGTGCCGATTCTCGAGGCAAGAAGAACAGGCCATGTGAACATACCACAGATCTTAAAGGATTTTATCAAGACACCTACTATCATCGGTATACTACTGGGTATTGTAGTTAATGTATTTGGGCTTTACGACTTAATGAAGGATTATACCGTTGGGCTTGGTGTGCTTAATGCCCTAACCATGTTGGGTAATGCTATAGCACCGCTGATTCTCATTATCATTGGATATGCCATGACTTTCAGGTCCATACCAGTTAAAAAATCATTAGTCCTACTGATATC
>JAQICP010000554.1 GCA_027858555.1 Vallitaleaceae bacterium | reverse complement strand
AACACAATCGACTCAGGTAAATTCGCATTAATGGCACGTGGTATCTGCCACATTGGAATAGCTGTATCCACCTCGAGTGCAATCACTTGTCCAACGGCGTGAACACCAGCGTCAGTCCTACTTGAATATAATAACATATAATCATCTTTAAATATAACCGTCAAAGCTTTTCTAATCTCTGCCTCAACTGTGTTTGCATTCTCTTGTATCTGAAAGCCACTGTACCCGGCCCCATCATATGCGACCAACATCTTATATTTCATCACTAATCACCTGTTTTAATATCAAGTATTTATTCTTATTTGCATTATAAAACTAATTTGAAAGCTATCAAAACACCTAAATAACATACGATTACCAGAAAGGCAATCCCATCTTGCCATTTATATTTCAACACATTCATTCTAGTTCTGCCTTCGCCACCTCTATAGCATCTAGCTTCCATTGCAAGGGCCAGATCATCCGCTCTTCGAAATGCTGATATAAAGAGTGGCACTAATAAAGGTAACATGCTCTTGGCACGTTTTATTAAACCGCCTGTTTCAAAATCAGCACCTCTTGCCATCTGTGCTTTCATAATCTTATCCGTCTCTTCAAGTAGGATTGGAATGAAACGCAATGCGATTGTCATCATCATGGCAATCTCATGGGCCGGTACTTTGATCTTTTCTAAAGGTTTGAGTAGATACTCAATACCATCGGTCAGTGTGATGGGTGAGGTTGTGAGCGTTAATATGGATGAACCTATTATTAGAAAAACTAATCTGGTCGCCATCAAAGAGGCTGTGATTAAACCTTCTTTATATATTATGATTTTCCAAAAGCGAAATACTTCGGTTTCACCGGGCGTTAAGAATACATTAAACACAACCGTGAAGATTATAATGACAAATATCATCTTCAAACCTTTTAGCATAAACTTGATTGGTACTTTTGAAAGTCCAATAATCGTAGCTAGAAATACAAATACAAAACCGTAACTGATATAATTCACAGAGATAAAAAGGGATGATATATAGATAAATGTGATAATCAGTTTAGTTCGTGGATCTAGTCGGTGTAGGACAGAATCAGCTGGATAGTATTGCCCGATTGTAATATCTCTAATCATATAATCACCTAATCAACTTTCTAAGGGCTTCATAGGCTTCTTCAACAGTGGTAACATCACCTGGTAAATCATAGCCTTTTTCTCTTAAAGCTTTTATCAGATAAGAAACTTGTGGCACTGCCAGTCCCATAGCTTCAAGTGCATCCACTTCTCTAAATACCTCTTTTGGTGTGCCGTCATACCGAATAGCCCCTTGATCCATCACTATGATTCTTTCTACAAAGCTAGCAATGTCTTCCATGTTATGAGATACCAATATGATCGTAATGCCGCCAAGGTCATGTATCTTCTGTATTTCCATGAGTATGTCATGACTGCCCTGTGGATCTAGACCAGCCGTAGGTTCATCCAGTATAAGTACATCAGGCTGCATAGCAAGAACACCTGCTATGGCAACACGTCTCTTTTGCCCACCAGAAAGTTCAAATGGCGATTTTTCATAGTCAGCCTCGTCAATACCAACCTTGGTTAAGGCTCCCCTTACCCGTTCATCTATCTCGTCCGTTGTGAGCCCCATATTAGTTGGGCCAAATGCCACATCTTTATAGATGGTCATCTCGAACAGCTGATGCTCAGGGTACTGAAATACCAGACCGACTTGTTGTCTGATTGCCTTTATATTGACCGGCTTGCCCTTGGCGTCAACACCATTAATATCCACACCATTAACAAAGACCTGTCCACTAGTACCTGCAGGCGTTGGTTTCAGTAGCCTATTAAAATGTTGTATCAAGGTTGATTTTCCTGAACCTGTATGGCCAATTAAGCCTACAAATTGTCCCGATTCAATCGCTAGAGAAACACTCTCTAACGCCTTTTTTTCAAAAGGTGTACCAATACCATATACATATGTTAGATTATCTACTTTAATTGACAAATTGCATCTACCATTTCATCTATTGTCAGTATCGTTTGGTTAAATGTAGCACCATCCTTTTGCAACTTACTTGCCACTTCTGTTACTTGAGGTACGCTAAGACCAATCGATTTCATATATTCTACTTTACTAAACACTTCTTTAGGTGTGCCACCTAGGACAACTTCACCTTCTGACATAACGAGGACTCTATCAGCGAGTACTGCTTCTTCCATAAAATGGGTTATGAGTATGATTGTTATGCCCTCTTCTTTGTTTAATTCTAGAACCGTTTTTAATACCTCGTTACGTCCTGATGGATCTAGCATAGCTGTAGGTTCATCAAGAATAATACATTCCGGCTTCATTGCAAGTACACCAGCTATGGCAATACGCTGTTTCTGACCCCCAGAGAGCTTGTTTGGGGAGTGACGAGCATATTCCGTCATCTCAACCGCTACGAGTGCCTTATCTACGTGTTCTCTTATTAAACTAGCCTCGACGCCCATATTCTCAGGACCAAATGCAACATCTTCTTCTACAATGGTAGCGATAATCTGATTATCTGGATTTTGAAATACCATACCCGCTGTTTGCCTGATATCCCATACATGCTCGTCATCCTTAGAATCCATACCTTTTATGAGAATTGTACCCTCAGTTGGTTTTAAGAGGGCATTGATATGTTTGGCTAGTGTTGATTTACCCGACCCGTTATGTCCAAGGATGGCAATAAACTCACCCTTCATAACATCCAAAGCCACATCTTTAATTGCCTTGTGAGTGGATTCAACAACACCCTCTTCATTATGAATTTTATACTCATATGTTAAATTTAGACCACTAATTATTGCCATATCTTACCTCACACATGTTGTAACATGTTGTATTGCTTTATTCTTCATATCCATACAACCTTACCTATTATCTATACGTGGTTTTAGTTATAGTTATAAGTTATCTTTGTAGTTTATTGTTGTAATTTACTATTATAATTTATTGTTGTAGTTTATGGTTATAGTTTATGCTTTCTATATAATAACATTGATGCCACATATAATCTAGTATGACATTACTACTACTTGAATTAGAACAATTATTTTTTAATCAACAAACTATCTACTTACTAGCCACTAACAACTGCTTACTAATTACTGACTGCTATCTACTATTTGCTTTCGATTTACTTTCTTTCACTTTCTATTTGCACACTAAGCCTATCTCAGCTACCTGTTTGGTCCAAAGGATAATCAGGCTGACAAAATATAGCCTTCTTTAAACAACACTTTCCAGTCAAATAAAAAAGGGACTAAGCTATACTTAATCCCTGTCTATTATATGATTATACTAATTCAAGAATAACTTCTTCTGCGCCGTCACCTTTACGAGGACCTACTTTAATAATTCTAGTATATCCGCCTTTACGGTCAGCGTATTTAGGAGCTATTTCATCAAATAATTTTCCTACTAAATCAACTTTTTTAGTATTAGCTTTTTTACCAGCTGCTTCTGCTGGTACTTCTGTTACAGCATATACGATTGAAAGAATTTTTCTACGAGCTATTAATCTTGTAGGGCTATCTTTCTTAATTGACTTACTAATTTCTTCATAAGCAAGAACTTTTTTACCATCGACAACAGTTTTAACTCTCTTACCATCTGCAGTTTTCTTAGGCACTTTTTGATTAACAGTGATGTTCTCATAGTTATCTTTTTCTTTAATTGCAGTTGTAATCAATTTTTCTGCCATACGGCGAACTTCTTTCGCTTTAGCTTCAGTTGTTGTAATCTTACCATGGTAAATCAAATTAGTTACTTGATTTCTCAACAAAGCTTTTCTTTGCGCAGATGTTCTACCAAGTTTTCTATATCCAGCCATCTAACTTAGCCTCCTTATCTTTAAATTACTATTCTTCTGTAGATCTTAAGGAAAGTTCCAATTCTTTAAGCTTTAAAAGAACTTCTTCTAAAGACTTACGTCCTAAGTTTCTAACCTTCATCATCTCTTCAGGTGTCTTATTAGTTAATTCTTCTACTGTATTAATACCAGCACGCTTTAAGCAATTATATGAACGTACAGATAATTCCAATTCATCAATTCTCATCTCGAGTACCTTTTCTTTTTCATCATCTTCTTTTTCAACCATTACTTCAGCATGTTTCGCATTCTCTGATAAGTCAATGAATAAGTTCAAATGCTCACTTAAAACCTTTGCAGCTAAACTTACTGCTTCATCTGGTTTTAAAGAACCATTAGTCCATACTTCAAGTGTCAACTTATCATAATCTGTGATTTGACCAACGCGGGTATTTTCAACGATTAGATTAACACGTTCAACTGGTGTGTAAATCGAATCAATTGGAATAACGCCGATTGGTTGCTCATCAGATTTATTCTTATCTGCGCTGATATAACCTCTACCTCTAGTGATAGTAAGTTCCATGAATAATTTACTTTCAGGACCACCACTTAAAGTTGCTATAACAGCATCAGGGTTAACAATTTCAATATCTGGATCTGCTTGTATATCAGCAGCAGTTACAACACCTTCACCTTCAAATTCAATATAAGCTACTTTTGGTTCATAGCTGTCACTATTGTTTTTGAGTGCTATATTCTTGATATTAAGAATAATTTCTGATACATCTTCTTTAACGCCTTCAATTGTTGAAAACTCATGAAGTACACGTTCTATTTTAATACTGCTAACAGCAGTACCTGGTAGTGAAGATAACATAATTCTTCTAAGTGAATTACCAAGTGTTGTTCCATATCCTCTTTCTAGTGGTTCGATAATAAACTTACCATAACCACTATCCTCATCTAACTGTTGAATATCAATATTTGGTTTTTCAAATTCAAACACGTATAAAAACCCTCCTTTATATTGGCTATATGTTCTAATCCAATCAAGTAAGAACCGACTACATTTCTGAGGGAATTATGCACCCTGTTAAGTTCCATTAACACTATTTTGAGTATAACTCGACGATAAGTGTCTCTTCAACTGGTACATCAATCTGGTCTCTAGATGGTTTTGCAACCATTTTAATTGTGTAGTTTTCTAAATCTGACTCAAGCCATTCTTTAACAGGTCTTCCTTGTGTTACTTCAAAGATGTCTTTAAAACGTTGAATGCCTTGTGATTTGTCTTTAACTGTAATCACATCACCAGGTTTAACTTGGTATGAAGGAATATTAACTTTCTTACCGTTAACTTTCACGTGATTATGTCTTACTACTTGTCTTGATTCTGTTCTAGAACGACCAAGGCCTGCTCTATAACATACATTATCTAAACGCGTCTCAAGTAATACTAGTAAAGTCTCACCAGTAATTCCTTTACGACGATCTGCTTCTGCAAAGTAATTTCTAAATTGTGTTTCAAGAACACCATATATTCTTTTAGCTCTTTGCTTTTGTCTCAATTGCATACCATACTCTGACAACTTGATTCTTTTTCTACCATGTTGACCAGGAGCAAATGGTCTACGTTCCATTGCGCATTTGCCTGTGTAGCATCTTTCGCCCTTCAAGAAAAGTTTATCACCTTCCCTGCGGCATAATCTACACACAGCACCTGTATATCTTGCCATTCTTATACCTCCGCTGGTTAGACTCTTCTTCTTTTTGGTGGACGACAACCATTATGTGGAACTGGTGTTACGTCTTGTATGCTAGTTACTTCTAATCCTGCTGCTTGAAGCGCGCGAATAGCTGCTTCTCTTCCAGAACCAGGGCCTTTAACCATAACTTCTACTGTTTTTAGACCATGAACCATAGCTGCTTTAGCTGCAGTGTCTGCTGCCATTTGAGCTGCAAAAGGTGTTGATTTTTTAGAACCTCTAAAACCAAGACCGCCTGAACTAGCCCATGCCAACGCATTACCTTCACTGTCAGTTAAGGTAACCATAGTATTGTTAAAACTTGACTTAATATGCGCTTGACCGCGCTCCACGTGTTTCTTTACACGCCTTTTATTACTACGTTTGGCTACTTTTGCCATACCTTAAACCTCCTTAGGTACTAATACTATTTTTTCTTATTTGCCATTGTTCTTCTTGGACCTTTTCTAGTACGAGCATTAGTCTTAGTTTTTTGTCCTCTAACTGGAAGACCTCTTCTATGACGAATACCTCTATAACATCCGTTTTCTAATAATCTTTTTATATTTAATGCGATTTCTCTACGCAAGTCACCTTCAACCATTTGAGATTTATCAATGGTTTCTCTTAACTTAGTAACTTCGTCATCTGTCAAATCTCTTACTCTTGTATCTGGATTAATTCCAGCTGCTTCTAAAATTCTGAGTGAGCTTGGTCTACCTATACCATATATGTATGTAAGCCCAATCTCTACGCGTTTTTCTCTTGGTAAGTCAACACCAGCAATTCTTGCCATGCTTTCTGTACACCTCCATCTTTAAATCTGTTATGATGATAGATCACACCCATTAAAGCCGAGGCTTTAGGGTTCATTATCTAGTTTCCTAAAAATCGCAATGACGGTCGCAATTCTTAGATCTATGTGGTTTTATAAATTGATTAGCCATAGGTTACAACTTGTCCTAGTGGTTCATCATTCAGCCGCATATATACCATGTCACAAGTAGACATTATATAATATCTTTCAATATGTTTCAAGTCTTTTATATCATTTTCTTTTAAAACATAGCATAAAACGTCATATTTACCCTATAAACACAAAAAACCTGTTGATAATCTTATAAATTGGCTCATCCTTGTTTTTGTTTATGCTTAGGATTCTCGCATATAACCATGACTCTACCTTTTCTTTTAATGATTTTGCATTTTTCGCACATTGGTTTAACTGAAGATCTTACTTTCACGGTAGGCCTCCTTTCATACACATAGGTATCGGTTACTTATCTATATTATTTGTCTCTCCAGACAATTCTGCCTTTGGTCAAGTCATATGGTGACATCTCTACCGTTACTTTATCACCTGGCAAGATACGAATATAATGCATACGTAATTTCCCACTGATATGTCCTAATATAACATGACCATTTTCTAACTCAACTTGAAACATTGCATTAGGCAATTTTTCAACAATCTTACCTTCAACTTCTATAACATCTTTTTTTGACATTCATGATCCTCCTTATGCTACAATGATTAATTTTCATTACTTTGTGATTGAGGGTTCTTACATTTGTTTAACGCTTCTCTAATATCTAGATTCGCAATTTTCAATTGGTTTTCAATCTTGTTTTTTATCCCATCAATGATATCATTTGTTGGTTGTATATGCTTGAACTTCTTAGCTTTGAGTCGGTCTAATGTTCTGTTATGACCATCGGCCAGATAAGCATATTCATTTTTAATATCCATTACCACAAAATAATCACCTTTGTCACGCCCAGCTTTCGAAATGACGACTTGACCCAGTATTATTTCTTTCATAAGGTCACCTCTATTATTTCTTTATTGTTAATAATTCATAACCATTTGCTGTAACGAGCACTGTATTCTCATAATGAGAAGATAAACTATGATCTAATGTTACAACTGTCCAATCATCTGCTAAAATCCGAACCTCATATCGCCCAAAATTAACCATTGGTTCTATCGCAAGAACCATACCCTTTTCTAAACGTGGGCCTCTGCCAATTGTTTTAAAATTTGGAATTTGCGGTTCTTCATGCATCTGGGTGCCAATCCCGTGTCCAACTAAATCTCGTACTACAGAAAACCCATTAGCTTCAACATACTGCTGAATCGCTTGACTAATCTGATGTAAATGATTACCCGGTTTTATCATTGCAATCCCTTCGTAGAAACTTTCCTCGGTTACTTGAATCAACCGTTTTGCTTCCTCAGAAATTGCGCCAACGCCGTGAGTTCTAGCCGCATCGCCATGATACCCATTCTTATAGGCACCAATGTCAACGCTAACCACATCACCATCTTTGATCATTCGAGATTTTGATGGAATACCATGCACCACTTCTTCATTAATTGAAGCACATATAGATGCCGGGTATCCGTTATATCCTAAAAATGAGGGTACAGCATCTTGACTTCGTATAAATTTTTCGGCAATTCTATTTAACTCAAAAGTACTAACACCAACTTTAATCTCTTGCTCTAATAATAGATGAGTCTCAGCTACTATGCGGCCAGCCTCTCGCATCAAATCAATTTGTTGCTCGTTTTTTATTAGAATTGCCATAAAACTAGACCCCCGTTTTTTACACCGTTTTTTACACCGTTTTATTTACTCAAATGCTTTAATATTGCTATCGTGATTGTAGGAATGTCTAAGGTTCCATCCACTTTAACCAAACTACCTTTTTTAGTATAATACTCTATTAAAGGTTGTGTCTGCTCATGATAGACTAATAAACGTTTCTTGACTGTTTCAGGTTCATCATCAACTCTAAGTACAAGCTTATCAGAACATCTGTCACACACCCCTTCAACTGCAGGCTTTAGGTACTGAAGATGATAAGTAGAGCCACATGATATACATGCTCTTCTACCGGCCATACGCTTGATGATGTCTTCATCAGGTACGTCAACATCAACTGCAGCATCTATCTTAGCATCCATCGCAGAGAGGGCTTTATCTAAACTATCAGCCTGAACCAAAGTTCTTGGGAAACCATCTAAAATGAAACCTTTTACACAGTCATCTTGTTTAAGACGATCTGCCACTAAATCAACCACTAATTCATCAGGTACTAATAACCCTTGATCCATATATGATTTAGCTTTAACGCCTAATTCTGTTTGCGCTTTGATATTAGCTCTAAAAATATCCCCTGTTGAAATATGAGGAATCTCATATTTATCTGACAGTCTCTTAGCTTGTGTGCCTTTACCTGCACCTGGTGCACCTAACATGATTAAATTCATATGATACCTCCAAAAATAAATTAAGCGTTAAGGAAACCTTTATAGTGTCTCATTACTAATTGAGATTCTATTTGCTTCACAGTTTCTATACAAACACCTGCCACGATAATAAGTGACGTACCACCAAGTGATATCTTAATATCTGTTACCCATGCTAAAAAGATTGGTGCTGATGCGATAATTGAAAGAATTAATCCACCAATTAATACCATTCTGTTCAA
Source organism: Vallitaleaceae bacterium (assembly GCA_027858555.1). Lineage (GTDB taxonomy): Bacteria > Bacillota > Clostridia > Lachnospirales > Vallitaleaceae > JAQICP01. The sequence continues at coordinate 9,061 of JAQICP010000554.1, read as the reverse complement.
GATGGTTGTCATATGATCAACTGTAGGCTTTCCAGGTCTAATACCCGGTACAAAACCACCGTTTTTCTTCATATTGTTCGCAACTTCAAATGGGTTGAAGATAATTGCCGTATAAAAATATGCAAATAAAATGATTAATGTTACATATAAGAAGATACCAAACGGAAATTCACCTGGTAATATTTGTTGGTAATTAAGTACGTTCAGTATTTTCGTCATCCAATTTGCTGGTTCAAGACTAAACAACTGTATAATCGTACGAGGAAATGCAAGTAAGGAAGAGGCGAAAATTACCGGTATAACACCAGCCATATTAACCCTTATAGGAATATGTGTAGATTGCCCACCATATACTTTTCTACCTTGTACGCGTTTTGCATATTGTACTGGAATACGTCTCTCCCCTAAATAAATGAGGACAACTAGCATAACCATACCAAATAGTACTGCTAAAACAGCGAATACTGCAATATAGTTTCCAACTGTTACTTCATTATATAGAGCTTTAACGCCAGCTGGTAATCTTGATAGGATATTGACAAAGATAATCAAAGATATACCATTACCAATACCGCTTTCTGTAATTCTTTCACCAATCCACATTAAGAACGCTGTACCTGCAGTCATAGCAAATATCGCTACTATTACAGAGAAGAAATCGTATTTTACAAATATATTTTGTAAGCCGATTGAAGTAGCTGTACCTTGTAATAACGCTAAACCAACCGTAGCAATTCTAGTGATTTTAGCAATTTTCTTGCGTCCTTCAGTGCCCTCTTTTTGCATTTCCTCAAGTGGTGGAATAGCAATTGTGAGTAGGTTCATGATGATAGATGCATTAATATATGGCACAATACCCATAGCAAATAATGTCATATTTGCAAATGCACCTCCAGAGAAAGCATCGTACAATCCAAGCAAATCATTGCCCGCGAAGGCTTTTTGTAATTCGGTACTATCAATACCAGGAATTGGTATCGCCGCACCAATCCTTATTACTAATAACATCAATAGCGTAAACACTAATTTTTGTCTTAAATCTGGTATTTTGAATGCATCTCTAAAAGTTCTAAACATCTATACCACCTCAGCCTTCCCGCCAGCAGCTTCGATTTTTTCTATAGCAGTTTTACTGAAAGCAGACATCTTAACTGTTAGTTTTTTTGTCAACTCTCCACTACCTAAAATCTTCACACCATCTTTCGGGTTATTTATAATACCTTTTTCTTGTAGTTTATCAAGTGTTACAACCGAACCTGCTCTAAATACATTTAATGCATCAAGATTGATTCCGATGATTTCTTTTGAGTTTCTGCAAGTAAAACCTCTTTTAGGAAGTCTTCTATATATAGGCATTTGTCCACCTTCGAAACCTGGTCTAGTCCCACCGCCTGAACGTGAATTTTGACCGTCTTGACCTCTACCGGCTGTTTTACCATTACCAGTTCCAGGACCTCTGCCTTTTCGTTTACTATTTTTGATCGAACCTTTATTTGGTCTTAAATCTGTTAAATTCATTGAAGATTACACCTCCCTTTATGAATTGCATTATGCTTCTTCAACATTTACTAAATGTGATATTTGGTTAACCATTCCTCTAATTGCAACGTTGTCTTGTTGTTCAACAGTTTTTTGCATCTTAGTTAAACCAAGAGCAATTGCTGTTGCTCTATGTTTAGGAATAGCGCCAATAGTTGATTTAACTAATGTTATTTTCAATGTCTTTGCCATATCGCTATCTCCTAACTTAGAATTTCTTCTACTGTTTTTCCACGTAATTTCGCTACTTGCTCAGGTGTTTTAAGTTCTGAAAGACCTGTTAAAGTTGCTAAAACCAAGTTTTGCTTATTGTTAGATCCTAATGACTTAGCTCTGATATTACGAACACCCGCTAACTCAAGTACCGCACGCGCTGGTCCACCAGCGATAACGCCAGTACCTTCAGGTGAACGCATCATAAGTACTGCTGCACTACCGAATTTACCAACTAAATCATGAGGAATACTATTATTTTCGTCCATTGGAACTGTAATTAATTTCTTAGTAGCATCTTGAATACCTTTTCTTATTGCTTCAGGTATCTCCGTTGCTTTTCCCATACCAGCACCTACATGACCTTTTTCATCTCCAACAACTACAATAGCAGCGAATCTAAAATTACGACCACCTTTAACTACTTTAGTTACACGTTTGATGGAAACGACTCTTTCTTTAAGGTCCATTGAGCTTGTATCAAGATTTGTACGCTTCATAATTTACCTCCTTGATAACATTACTAATTACCATTTCTATTAGAATTTAAGTCCTTTTTTTCTTGCTGCGTCTGCTAATGCTTTAACTTTACCATGGTAAACATAACCACCACGGTCAAATACTACTGCTTCAATACCTTTTGCTAAAGTTTTCTCCGCTATTGCATTACCAACAACTGTTGCTGCTTCTACATCATTAGTTTTAGTTAATGCTAATACTTTATCTAATGATGAAGCTGCTGCCAAAGTAATACCCTTAACATCATCAATCACTTGTGCATATATATGATTATTACTTCTAAACACGCATAAACGTGGTCTTTCAGCTGTTCCGCTAAATTTATTTCTAATCTTTAAGTGTTTCTTAACTCTGATTAGAGATCTAGGTGTTTGATTTATCACTTGGAATTCACTCCTTTGCTCCTTGATTTGTTGTATGAGAACGGTGTTTCGACTATACGCCTAAATTCAATAAACAAATGTTTATTAAGTTTTAGGAAACTACTTACCAGTCTTACCTTCTTTACGTCTAACGATTTCACCTACGTAACGAATACCTTTGCCTTTATATGGCTCTGGTTTTCTCTTAGCTCTGATTTCTGCTGCATACTGTCCAACGTCTTCTTTGTTGATACCACTTATCTTGATGATATTTCCTTCAACAACTGATTCAACGCCTTCAGGATCCACCATGTTAACTGGATGTGAGTAACCTAATGATAAGTCTAAATTTTTACCATTCTTAGCTGCTCTGTAGCCGACACCTTGGATTTCAAGTTTCTTTTCAAAACCATTAGTAACGCCTTCAACCATGTTAGCAATTAAAGTACGTGTTAAACCATGGAATGATTTCATTTTCTTTAAATCGTTTGGTCTAGTCACAACAACTTCAGCACCTTCAACTTTGACACTCATTTGTGGTACTAACAGTCTCTCTAATGTGCCTTTTGGACCTTTTACTGTAATGTAATTATCTTCAGTAACTTTTACTTCTACGCCTGCTGGAATTACAACAGGTAATCTACCAATTCTTGACATCTTTGTTTCCTCCTATGGTTAAATTACAACTTCACACTATGTAAAGTCTTTTCACCCGTGGGCTTCGCCCAAAATGTTTGTGTAATGCGGTCTAAACCACTACTACCAAATAAATGCTACAACTTCGCCACCAACTTTTTTAGCTCTCGCTGTCTTGTCAGTAACCATACCATCGCTTGTTGAAATAATTGCTGTACCAAGACCACCTAATACTTTAGGAAGATCTTCTGAACCAGCATATACTCGAAGTCCTGGTTTTGAAATCTTTTTAACGCCTGTGATAACTTTATCATTTTTATCTTTACCGTATTTCAAAGCTATTTTGATTGCCTTAAAATTGCCATCGTCGACTATTTTACAGCTTTTGATATAACCTTCTTCTAAAAGAATATTAGCAATAGCTAGTTTCATTTTTGATGATGGAATACTAACAAAGTCATGCTTTGCAACATTTGCATTTCTAATTCTCGTTAGCATATCTGCAATAGGATCGCTCATTGTCATGTGTGTTGCCTCCTTCCGAATACTGTATGATTACCAACTAGCTTTTCTTACGCCAGGGATTTGACCTTTATACGCCAGTTCACGGAAGCAAATTCTACAAACACCATATTTTCTAAGGTATCCATGAGGTCTTCCGCAAATTCTGCAACGGCTGTAAGCTTGTGAACTATATTTAGGCTTACGTTGTTGTTTTACTTTCATTGCTGTTTTAGCCATCTTTCTTTCCTCCTTACTGCTTTTTGAAAGGCATTCCAAATTGAGTTAACAGTTCTCTTGCTTCTTCATCTGTATTAGCAGTGGTTACAAATATGATATCCATTCCACGAATCTTGTCTATCTTATCATATTGAATTTCTGGAAAGATAATCTGCTCTTTAATACCCATTGCATAGTTACCACGTCCGTCAAATGAGTTAGGGTTTACACCTCTAAAGTCTCGAACACGTGGTAATGCTAAATTGATTAAACGATCAGCAAATTCATACATTCTTTTGCCTCGAAGTGTTACTTTTGTACCTACATCCATGCCTTCTCTAACTTTGAAGTTAGCGACAGACTTCTTAGCTTTGGTTACAATTGGTTTTTGACCTGCTATAGTAGTAAGGTCTTTAACCGCTGCTTCCATAATCTTGGCATTCTCTTTAGCTTCACCTACGCCCATGTTGACGACGATCTTATGAAGTTTAGGAACCTCCATGATATTTGTATAATTGAACTTTTTCATTAATGCATCTACGATTTCATTATTGTATGTTTCTATGAGTCTACTCATTAGTCATAGCCTCCTTCCTGAATTAATTGATTACTTCACCTGTAGATTTGGCTACTCTATACTTAACGCTCTTCATTTTACCATTACGTTCTTCTTGCTCAATTTTGGTCCCTATCTTAGTAGTTGCACCTTTAAGTACATATGCAACGTTTGATACGTGAATAGGACTCTCTTGATGCATAATACCACCGTTTTGATTAGTAGCACTAGGTTTAGCATGTTTTGTTGCCATGTTAACACCTTCTACCAAAACACGTTGATTATTCATATCAACAGACATTACTCTGCCTTCTTTACCTTTGTCTTTACCAGTGAGAACACGAACTGTGTCACCTGTTTTAATTTTCATCTTTGCCATTCTGGCACCTCCTTATAGTACTTCTGGTGCTAATGATAAGATTTTCATATATTTTTTCTCTCTTAACTCTTTTGCAACTGGTCCGAAAATACGAGTGCCCTTAGGCGTTCCGTCGTCTTTTAGAATTACTGCTGCATTTTGATCAAATTTTATATATGAACCATCTTTACGACGCATCCCTTTAACTGTTCTTACTACAACGGCTCTTACAATTTCACCTTTTTTAACAACGCCACCTGGTGTTGCTTCTTTAATCGTAGCAACTATCACGTCTCCGACACTAGCATATCTTCTGGTAGATCCTCCTAATACACGGATACATAAGATTTCCTTTGCGCCTGTATTATCTGCGACTTTAAGTCTAGATTCTTGTTGAACCATGCTAAAGCCTCCTTTCAGCTTAATAGCTTCATGCTTATTATTTTGCTTTTTCTGTCACTTCAACTAAACGCCATCTCTTATCTTTAGAAATAGGTTTAGTTTCCATTATTTTAACTTTATCGCCGATATGACTCTCATTATTTTCATCATGAGCTTTTAATTTGTAAGTTTTTCTAACAACTTTGCCATATAATGGGTGTTTAACGCTTGTTTCAATTGCAACAACAATGGTCTTCTCCATTTTGTCACTGACCACTTTGCCCGCCCTTGTTTTTCTAAGGTTTCTCACAGTTTGGCCTCCCTTCAAAAATTATCAGTTAATCTAGTTCTTTGCTACAGCTTGCTCAGTCATGATTGTTTGAACTCTTGCAATGTTTCTTCGGACTTCTTTGATACGACCAGTATTCTCTAACTGATTCGTAGCATTTTGAAATCTCAGGTTAAACAATTCTTTCTTCGCCGCTACTAGCTCTTCTTGAAGTTCTATTACAGAATGATTTCTAAGTTCATCTAAATATTTAGTTGCTTTCACGTTGATCACCGCCTTCTAAATCTTCGCGAGAAACAATTTTACACTTGATTGGCAGTTTATGAACTGCAAGTCTAAGTGCTTCTCTAGCTACTTCTTCTGGAACGCCTGCAAGTTCAAACATAACTCGGCCAGTTTTAACAACTGCAACCCAATACTCAGGTGATCCTTTACCTTTACCCATTCGAGTTTCAGCAGGATGTGCTGTAACAGGTTTGTCTGGAAAAATTTTGATCCATACTTGACCACCACGCTTAACAGAACGGGTCATAGCAACACGAGCTGCCTCTATCTGATTAGACTTAATCCAACCTGGCTCCATTGCTATAATACCATATTCACCGTAAGTGATTTTATTTCCTCTAGTGGCTTTACCGGTCATTCTACCACGATGTTGCTTACGTCTTTTAACTCTTTTTGGCATTAACATTATCGCTGACTCCCTTCTACTTTCGCTTTTGTGGGAAGCACTTCACCAAGATATATCCATACCTTAACGCCGACTTTACCGTAAATTGTATCTGCTTCAGCAAATCCGTAATCGATATCAGCTCTAAGTGTCTGTAGTGGAATTGTGCCTTCACTATAAGTTTCAGTACGTGCCATATCCGCTCCGCCTAAACGTCCTGAACAGGTAACCTTGATTCCAAGTACGCGAGATTTCATTGCTCGACCCATGCTTTGTTTCATAGCACGTCTAAACGAAACACGACTCTCTAACTGTTGTGCGATACCTTCAGAAACCAATTGAGCATTTTTCTCAGGTCGCTTCACTTCAACTATGTTTACAATGATTTTTCCAGTTACTTTCTTTTGTAATTCCGCTCTAAGTGCTTCAATAGCTGAACCTGCTTTACCAATTATGATACCTGGCTTAGCAGAATAAATATTGATTTTAATTCTTTCAGAAGCTCTTTCAATTTCAATCTTTGAAATGCCTGCTGAATACAAATTTTTCTTAATATACTTTCTTAGAGTGTGGTCCTCGATAAGATAATTAGCAAATTCTTTCTCTGCATACCATCTTGAGTCCCAGTCTTTAATAACACCAACTCTAAGACCATGTGGATTAACTTTTTGTCCCATGCCTGACCTCCTATCTACTTTTCATTCAAGATAATCGTAATATGACTTGTCTTTTTTTCAATTCTAAATGCTCTACCTTGTGCTCTTGGTCTAATTCTCTTAAGAGTTGGACCTTTGTTAGCAAAACACTCTTCAATATATAAATTACTTGCATCTAAGCCATTATTGTTCTCTGCGTTAGCAATAGCTGATTTTAAAACTTTTTCAATAATTCTCGCACCATTTCTAGGCGTGAATGCTAAAATACCAATTGCAGAAGCAACATCTTTGCCTTTAACTGTATCTAAAACGATTTTCGCTTTTGTAGTCGAAACTCTTACAAAAGATACTTTTGCTTTAGGTCGTGTATCTTTGTTAAGATTACGTTCTCTTTTTATCTGACTTCTGTGTCCTTTAGCCATGATTGAAGCCTCCTTCCATTAACTACGTTTGGATTTTTTTTCATCTCTTGTATGACCTCTAAATGTTCTAGTCATAACAAACTCACCGAGTTTATGTCCGACCATATCATCTGTAACGTACACTGGAATATGTTTCCTTCCATCATACACAGCAATTGTATGCCCTAACATTTCAGGGAAAATAGTAGATCTTCTAGACCAAGTTTTAATGACTTGCTTGCTACCATTATCATTCATTGCTTTTATTCTCTTTAATAGACTCTCATCAGCAAAAGGTCCTTTTTTTAACGAACGGCTCATATGTAAACCTCCTTTTAGGTGTGTAAATAACAAATTACTTACCGGCCACGCTTCTTAATAATATATTTACTAGAATGCTTATTTTTCTTTCTTGTCTTGTAACCAAGTGCAGGTTTACCCCAAGGTGTCATCGGACTTGGACGTCCAACTGATGTTCTACCTTCACCACCACCATGTGGATGGTCATTAGGGTTCATTGCAGAACCACGTACTGTTGGGCGAATACCCATGTGACGCTTACGGCCCGCTTTACCAATTGTAATAAGCTCATGATCAGTGTTTCCAACTTGTCCAATTGTGGCTCTACAGTCAACAGATATAATCCTCATCTCAGTAGATGGTAAACGTACAGTAGCAAGTTTACCTTCTTTTGCCATTAATTGAGCAACATTCCCCGCTGATCTTACCATTTGTCCACCTTTTAAAGGTTTCATTTCGATATTATGAATCTGTGAACCTATCGGAACGCTAGATAACGGTAAAGTATTACCAACTCTAACCTCTGCATTTGGACCATTCATTAATTTAGCACCAACTTTAAGTCCTACAGGTGCTAAGATATAACTTTTTTCACCATCTGCATAACAAATTAATGCGATGTTTGCTGTTCTATTTGGATCATATTCGATAGCAACTACAGTTGCTGGAATGTCATCCTTCATTCTTCTAAAGTCAACTTTTCTATATTTGATATTCGCACCGCCACCGCGATGTCTTACAGTGATTTTACCTTGGTTATTACGACCAGAATGTTTCTTTAAAGATTCAACCAATGATCTTTCTGGTTTGCTTTTTGTAATCTCTTCAAAAGCTGAAACCGTCATATGTCTTCTGGAAGGCGTATATGGTTTATACGATTTAATTGCCATGGTGTCACTCCTTTCAATTATTCTAACACGTTGCCGTGTGTATCAGCTTAAAACAAAGACTGAAGGCTACAGGCCATCAAAGAAGTCTATGTCTTTACTATCGGACGTCAATGTTACAATTGCTTTTTTAGTTTTTGATGTCTTACCAACCGTTCTTCCACGACGTTTTTCTTTGCCGAGTAGATTCATGGTATTAACTCTTGATACTTTCGTACCGGTAAACATTTTTTCAACTGCTTGTTTAATCTGTACTTTAGTTGCTACTGGATTCACTAAGAAAGTATATTTCTTTTCAGTCATAATATTCATGCTCTTCTCAGTAATTACCGGTTTAAGTAGTACGTCATAGTATTTTAAATCAGCCATTATACGTACACCTCCTCAATAGTCGCAACAGCATCTTTGGTGACAATTAACTTGTCATACTTTAAGATGTCATATACATTAATAGTGTTTGTAAGAGACATTTGTACACCAGGAATATTTCTTGCTGATAAAATTACGTTCTTATCGTTATCATTGATAATAATAAGTACTTTTTTAACATTCAAGTTCTCAAGTACTTCAAGCA
>JAQICP010000577.1 GCA_027858555.1 Vallitaleaceae bacterium | reverse complement strand
CCCTACTAGATATTCTCATCTTCATTCCCCCTTATACAAATCTTTTAAGTATTTTAGTCACCGGTTCTTGCTCTGTTCTACTAATAACTGTTGCAAACTTCAAATCATCGCTTAATATAATTGTTAATACTGACTTCTTTGATTTAAGATCTCTAAAATCATATGATTTAATATTATGATATTCAATAACACGCATATGTGCTAATATGCCCTTTTCATAAAGTATTGTCACTCGCCCTAAGAATGACCCACCAGATAAAAGTGCAAGACTTATCAATAATACATTGGCAAAAGTATAACTAATATCATTAAGTACATAATATATACTTGCCACAATAACGATTAGTACAAATGCAATACCAACAATGATTACCGTCCTCATACGTTTTCTATTGGGATAGATTTCAATTATTTTTGCACCTAAATCTTTTCTCTTCGACATAATCACTCGTAATTGTCTTAAAAAAAACAAGATTCCTACGAATAATAATACCAAACTGATAATGCTTAAAATATTATCCATAACTACTTCCTTTCGTACCCCGTTTCATAGAAATTCCTCATCTTAATGATACACAAATTATATAATTAATGCAATTAGAAAAGCATTAAAGTTATCTTAAGTTGTAAGTTCCTACTATTTTATAGTAGTCAGTAATGACTCCATGGCCTGATTATATGTTACCTTCGCATTATTGAAAGGCATGAAATCACTGGAGATGTCGCCCACACACTCAATCACTCTAACAATCTCTGACCCGGAAGTTATAATTCTTTTTCTTTTCACCATCAAAGTACCACTATAAACAAAGAAATCTATGGGCATACTAATTTCAATATTGGCTTCTATATAGAACCAATGATTTATCATATTCACGTCTATCTGTATATCACTACTATCAGTTAGTAAAAACAGGTCAGTAGAGCTCAAGCTATCTTGCGTTACCTTTATTGGACTTTCATAAATGCCTTGGCTTCCTGTCGTATCTTCGAGCACTGTATATGTCTGCAAATACTCATCTGCTAAACTGTAAAGGGTAGCTTCATCATGTAAGTAAAGCATCATATATATCAAAACCATTACGGTAATTAAAACTATAGGTATTATTATTGCAGCCTCTAAAGTCGTTGCCCCTTTCATATAATCACCTCACAAATACAAAAACAAGGTATGTCATCGTTACAAATGGAATAAATGGTATGGTCATCTTTCTTGCTTTATGGCAAAACGCTATAATAAAAAGACCCACAAATCCCGTTAGCATAAATGCTACTAAATATATTGATATTGCCATATACCAAGAATTCAATAAAGCCAACATCAAAAATACAAAACCGTCACCCATGCCAAGTTGTTCTTTTGTCACATATGTAATTACCAGAAACAATGCTGTTAGCACAATAGTGATTAGTATATTACAGATTGTATGCTTAATCGACTGTGCTGATAAGAGCTGATTTATTAAACCATAAACGCTCACAATACCAATCATCGGTATAGCTATTTTTTTTGTTTTAATATCCATCAGACTTAATATCACCAATGTTATGATACTCATCATAATGGTACTACTCATTCCTTGACTTATTATATATTCAATCATACTACTCTCCTCTCGAACAATCTATACAAGGTGTGTAACCTTCTATAGTTGCTTCGTCTACACTTATGGCTACTGGATTTCTAACTATACGACAACAATTAGAATCGATATGGTACTTAGAATCCGAATCTGTTTTATAAAGCATATCGTACTGACTCATTTCCCCTGCAGCACCTGAACAAGTTTCACAAAAATCAATCGGCTCATAGATGCCTCCATAAGCAATCGGTTTCGCTTCAATATGTATATGGAAACAATCAGCATCTATATGATATCTGGCACCATCCCTCGTCACATAAACAGTTTGCTTATCAGTATCATCCTCAGCACCCTGCTTTGTCATATACGATGTTAGATAGTTTTGATTACCGATAAACGCCCTGATTCTTATGGTATCTGTCATAAAGAACTCGGGTATTATATCCGAAAAGAATGGCACCCTAACTTGATACTGGACCGAAAGAATAATATCATTCCCACTTAGCATGTAGCTAGATTTCGAAAAGTCCATACCTGCATAACCACCCTCAACACCTAAGGCTCTAAGTTCCGTATCCGATATATAGCTTTTCATGATTAATTTAGCCATCTTACCTACTAAAAAGCCATTTACAGCTGAAATATAGTCTGATTGGTTCTGATTCGAAATCAATAAAGAGCTATCTTCATATACATACCCTATGGATTGGTAGACTGTTTCACTTAAAGTCATGATTGAACTTAAAAAATCCGAGAACTGATTCCTCACCTGTACAATACTACTTAACCAATTATCAGTAAACTCAATAATATTAGCCCCAGTTACATCAACTGACACCTCAGGAAAAGCAGGCAAATCAATAGCCGGTTCAGCAATTAATGTGTTTATCTGATTGGCTAAATTAGTCTCATTAAATTGATAGTTAGCTTCTCTGATTAAAGCAGTCTCGTAAGCTGTATGCTGGATGTCAATCATACCCGTTTTTGAAACGAGATATGATGAATCAGAAAGTATGGCGCCTGCTTCCGATAAAGCATAATGGACTGTTTCTTGTATAGCTACTACCCTGATAAAAAAACTGACGCCTAAAATGACTACGATAAATATTGGCAACGCAATGGCCGCTTCTAAGGTTAGAGAGCCTTTTAAAGTTCTTTTTACACGCCTTATTTTAGCTGTTTTTAATGAATTCTTGCGCTCACACAATCTACAAAATGATTGTGCTGCATATTTTAAAATACTTTTCACCTGCTTTTTATTCCCCCACTTCTGATTCTTACCATGTAATGTCCTAGATTATCTTTACAGAATTATTGGTAGCATTGGTAGGATTCAACTTCAAAATGCTTAGACCCAACTAAGCCACTAATACTGTTAGGCATAAAAGGTAAATCGAAAAACAACCAATTGACTTCGATGTCTGCACTTGTTTTGATATCATGAATATAATTATCCAGTACAACAACTTCATCACGACCATCACTCATATTAATCTGTATCAGGTCCATTATTCTGAAAAGCTTATCTTCTTTAGATGTAATCGGAAGATATAACATAAGTCGCAGATAATCCTCATAACCAAAACTATACGTGTCCTCTATAACATCTGCTACACTGGGTTCTTCAAGTGCTATACCCAACAAACTATCTAGATCTGCTGACCAATTAGTTTCATTTTTTAACAGGGGTACCTTCTCTCCCTTGAATAGTTGGTATATATCAATAGAAGATTCTATACAGGTCCATATAAAAGTAAGTAATGCCACCACTGGTATTGTCCCTATCCCTAAACTCCACCAGCCTGCAATAATATTGGCCATATCGGTCATTGTACTAAGTTTTGATGGACTACTTAGGATATGAATCGTATTGAGTAACACCCTTATGGCAAAAATGATACCAGTCGTAGCAAGCACATTTTTATAAAGTTCTTGATTGCCAAAAAGTATGTACTCTATCTCATAATCATATTGATGATCACCCATATCAATATTGTTAATACCAATTCTGTCGCCTGCCTCATTCTCGCCGTCTGATGTGCCGTGATTAAACATACCTAGAATATACCCGTTAAGGTAAATATCACCTAACAATTCTTCTGTACCATTCTTGAAATAATCACTTACTTGTGCTAACCATTCATACGTAGCAATACTTGCTCCCAGATCCAGTCCTTCAGGTATAGCACTTGGATTATCCGTTGCCTGCCTATTAACGGAAGGCAGATTAGAATCATCTATGACAGAAGCAATGTCCGGTATGTCCAAATCCAACTCTTTTTCAAGTATGGACTTTATTCCCTCGATACTTAATTGCTCACCTACATATGACATCTGATTGTAGTCAAAGACGATATCGGTTTGGTAACTGATAAGTTCAGCTTTTATCGCCTCAATATCGCTTAAAATACTTACCTGAGAATATGGTGTCAGCTCTATGGCATTGCTATCAATTTGAATAATATTAGTATAGGTGATCAGACAAACAAGTTGTTGGTTATACCGTTCCATGTCTCCTGTACTTAGTTGTAACCAACTACTAGGTAATGTCTCTACAATACCCTGTACATTAATGGCAGTTGGTTCTATAGCTATCAATATCTGCAAGTTGTTTTCTAAAACACTTTTCATGTGACTTAAATGAGCCTCAGTTCCAGTGCCCTCATCAAAGGTGCCTACAAAATCCTTATAAGATTCCAGGTCTTCTGATATCAAATTGTAGACTTCTTCTACATATATGCCTGTGCCTTGGTTTAATGTTACCTCTAGTTCTTCTACTTGCTCTCTTAAGCCATAATTAGCCACTTCAATGGCCTCAATGCGTTCAAGGGCACTTTGATGTATGCCAATTAATCCGAAGCTATTGTTATGTGGCTCTAACTCGCCAATTAATGGTTTGATAATCTGCTCAATATAATATTCTGTTCGTTCGAATTGCAATGTGAAATCTTGACCAGAAGTGGTCATGAGTTGTGTTTGAATCGCCATTGATTCTTCATTGTTAAATAATTGGAGTCTTAAGGATTCTATGGCCGATTTCTAATTCTCTATGGTTGACGTGGCACCTTCATTAGATTCAAGTTCAAGTATGGATTGCTCATAGCTAGTAATCAATGTCGTTAAGCGATCTGCTTCCTCTAATCTATCAATATATGTATTCATAGTATTTTGAAAATCACCCATTGTCGCCTTCGCCTGAATAAGTGCTTGGGATAACCCGTCTAATGAAGATGGC
>JAQICP010000463.1 GCA_027858555.1 Vallitaleaceae bacterium | reverse complement strand
TGTTCAGATGCCGAAAATTGTATGGTGTCCTTTATTAGGAAGGGCGAGAATTCAAACGAAACTATTGTTGTAGTTGCTAACTTCACACCTGTGCCAAGACAATGGCATAGAATTGGTATGCCTTATGCTGGCGAGTACGAAGAATTACTAAGCAGTGATGATTTAAAATATGGTGGTAGCGGTGTGGCGAATCCTAAGCCTATACATTCAGTGGAGCAGGCGTGGGATGGTCGAACTAACAGTATTGAACTTAAAGTGCCACCACTTGGTGTCAGTATATTGAAGTACAAAGGATAGTATGAAAAGTAATAAAGCAGTACCTAGAGATAGGTACTGCTTTTATAATATAGATGATATTGTTTTTTACTATAGCTCTTCAAGATAAGCTGAATTAATCCTGATTACTTCTTCCATCATAGATCTAGCGGGACCACCAATGATAGCTCTTTTATTAACACAAGTTTCAAGAGATATGGCCTCATAGATATCAGCTTCGAATATAGGTGAAATAGCATGATATTCATCTAGTGTCAGACCTTCAAGAGTTTGCTCGTTCGTTACACAGTAAAGGACTAATCTACCGAGAATCTCATGGGCATCTCTAAATGCCATACCCTTTTTAACTAGATAGTCAGCAGCATCGGTTGCATTGGTAAAACCACCACTGGCACCTTTATACATCTTGTCTTTGTTGACGGTTATAGTAGCTAACATATCAGAGAAGATTGGTAAACTCATCTTAACTGTGTCAATGGCATCAAAGGTCATTTCCTTGTCCTCTTGCATATCTTTGTTATAGGTAAGCGGTAAGGACTTCATAACGGTTAAAAACCCCATCAGAGCGCCGTAGACACGACCAGTTTTACCACGTACCAGTTCGGCAATATCAGGATTCTTCTTTTGAGGCATAATAGAACTGCCGGTACTGTAGGCATCATCTAATTCAATGAATTGGAATTCATTGGTACACCAAAGTACAATCTCTTCTGAGAAACGGCTTAAATGCATCATAACGGTAGATAGGATACCCAGTAACTCAATAATATAGTCCCTGTCTGAAACCCCATCTAAACTATTCAAACAGATTGAATCAAAATCTAATAGTTCTTTTGTATATTCCCTATCAAGAGGATAGGTAGTTGTAGCCAATGCTCCAGATCCAAGTGGTGACACATTAGTCCTTTTGTAACAATCGGCTAATCGGTCACGATCACGTTTGAACATCTCAAAGTAAGCCATAACATGATGTGCAAAAGTAATCGGCTGAGCTTTTTGAAGATGGGTGTAACCGGGCATTATGGTATCTAAGTTATCTTTAGCTAAAGTGATGATAACAACTTGCAAGTTTTTAAGTAAGCCATCAATTGATTGGATTTCTTCTTTGATATACATGCGCATGTCTAGTGCAACTTGATCGTTACGACTTCTGCCAGTGTGGAGTTTTTTACCCACATTCCCAATCTTTTCTATCAACAGCTTCTCAATATTCATGTGGATATCTTCTGAAGATATCTCGAATTCAACATTGCCAGAATCAATATCAAGTAAAATCTCTTTTAGCGCTTCATGTATGATCTGGGCATCTTTTGCAGGTATAATACCTTGTTTGCCCAACATGGTAACATGTGCTAGGCTGCCGTTAATATCTTGTCTGTATAGTCGTTCATCAAAGCGAATAGAGGAGTGAAAATCATCTACTGATTCGTTGGTATCTTTGGCAAATCTGCCACCCCATAATTTCATAATAGTTTCCTTTCAATAATTGGTATTAAAGTAAATTGTTCTTTTGCTTCATCATAGCACGCACTTTAAGTGGTAGTCCAAATAGATTGATAAAACCTTCTGCATCGTGATGATCGTATAACTCACCAGTAGTGAAACTAGCAAGACTTTCATTATATAAAGAGTAATCTGATGTTGCTCCAGCAGGAACAATATTACCTTTGTATAATTTGAGCTTTACAGTACCAGTAATGGTTGATTGCGTTGAATCAACAAAAGCAGTTAGTGCCTCACGAAGTGGTGTGAACCATTCTCCTGAATATACTAACTCAGCAAATTTGATTGATAACTCATTTTTATAAGCCAGGGTCTGTTTATCCAGGCATAAATATTCTAACTCTTGATGTGCTGCATATAGAATTGTGCCACCTGGCGTTTCATATATGCCACGAGACTTCATACCAACAACACGATTTTCCAATATGTCGATAATACCTATGCCATTTTTGCCACCGATATCATTAAGTTCAGTTAGTATTTCAGTTGCTGTCATAGCCTTGCCACCAAGCTTTACCGGATAGCCTTTGGCATATTCAAGTTCTATATAAGTAGGTAGGTCTGGTGCTTTTTCAGGCGTTACAGACATCTGCAGTAATTTGTCGTAATCAGGTTCTAGACCTGGATCTTCAAGTTCTAGGCCTTCGTGGCTTAGATGCCATAAATTACGGTCACGAGAATATGTATCACCTTTTTTCATGGGTACTGGAATATTACGAGCTTCTAAGAAAGCGATAGCATCTTCTCGAGATTTGATATCCCATATACGCCAAGGTGCAATAATCTTTAATTGAGGTGCAAGTGCTTTTATGGTTAATTCAAAACGCACTTGATCATTACCTTTACCAGTAGCTCCGTGACATATGGCAACGGCGCCTTCTTTTAAAGCTATATCCACTAATCGTTTTGTAATTGGTGGTCTAGCCATAGATGTACCTAGCAAGTATTTTTTTTCATATATTGCGCCTGCTTGAATAGTGGGCATCACATAATCGTTCACAAACTCTTCTGTGGCATCTTCAATATATAGTTTGATAGCACCAGTGCTTAGTGCTCTTTCCTCTAGTCCTTCTAATTCCTTGCCTTGTCCTACATCGACACAAACGGCTATAACATCATAATTATAATTTTCTTGAAGCCATGGTATAATGACAGTTGTATCTAAACCGCCAGAATAGGCTAGTACTACTTTTTCTTTCATATGGGTTCCTCCTAAATTTTTGAATGAATATGACTAATTATACAATATATATTAT
>JAQICP010000426.1 GCA_027858555.1 Vallitaleaceae bacterium | reverse complement strand
GTAATATATTGCTTAGGCAACGATTATTAATTTATTCCTCAATTCCTTCAAAATCTTCAATTACTTTCATGTCTTTGTTGCGTCTTGCATTATTCTTAGCAGCTTTTAATTTAGCGCCGAGTTTCCATCCGATTACAGCTAAAACAACCGTTACGGAAAGTATGGCTATATAAAAAACAGCCCAATATAGAAGTGCCATAGATACCTCCTCGTTCAACTTAAATATTATCTTAATTGTATCATGCTAAGGGTGAAAGTCAAGGGCGTTCTATCTTCGCTTATTTAACTCTTTAAAGATATCGTCCCAGGTAGCACCTTTTTCAACCATCAAAACAATCAGGTGATATAAAAGGTCAGATATCTCATAAACCATCTCTTCTTTACCTTCGTTCTTAGCGCCAATAATAATCTCTGCGGTTTCTTCGCCAACTTTTTTAAGGATTTTATCGATGCCTTTATCAAATAGATAATTGGTATATGAACCCTCTTTAGGATTTTGTTGCCTATCAACTACCACATTGTAGACACCTCTAAGAATAGAAGGCGCTTTAAAATTATTAAGTTCCACAACTTCATTATCTTCCATGTTCAACGCTTTATTAAAACAGGTATAAGTCCCAGTATGACAAGCGACACCATCTTGTTTTACTTTTATGAGTAATGTGTCCAGGTCACAATCATAAAATAATTCTTTAACATGTTGAAAGTGTCCACTAGTTTCACCCTTCACCCACAATGCTTCTCTACTTCTACTATAATAAGTCACCACTTTCGTTTCAAGTGTTTTATTATAAGCCTCTTCGTTCATATACGCCATCATTAGTACGTCACCTGTGTAATAGTCTTGGGTGATTACAGGTATTAGACCTTGGTTGTTTAATGTTAACTGAGAAAATTTCATATGTAACTCCTTTACAATCTGACAGTAATGTCTTCGTTTTTTAGATAAGTTTTAAGATCCTTAATATCTATTTCTTTAAAATGGAACAAAGAAGCCGCCAGTACTGCGTCAGCCTTTCCATCGGTTAAAGCCTCTTTAAAGTGTTCTAATGTACCAGCGCCACCTGATGCAATAACTGGAATATTAACAGCTTCTGACACACGTCTTGTGAGTTCTATCTCATAACCTGCTTTTGTACCGTCGCAGTCCATACTTGTGAGTAGTATTTCTCCAGCACCTAATGATTCTGCTTTAATTGCCCACTTAATTGCATCTAGTCCTGTATTTATTCTACCACCATTTAAGTAAACATCATAGCTTTTTGTGTCTTCATTGCGTTTTGCATCAATAGCTACAACCACACATTGGCTGCCAAACTTCTGGGCAGCTTCTGCAATCAGTTCTGGTCTTTTTATGGCAGCAGAATTTACTGAAATCTTATCCGCACCAGCAAGGAGTATCTTCCTGAAATCTTCAACGGTTCTAATACCGCCACCTACAGTGAGTGGAATGAAAATCTCTTTAGCAGTTCGTCTGACAACATCTTCAATTGTGTCTCTATCTTCATGAGAAGCGGTGATGTCTAAAAATACGATTTCGTCAGCCAGACTTTTATTATAGGCCTTTGCTACTTCTACAGGATCTCCTGCATCGATTAAATCAACAAAATTAACACCTTTTACCACTCTGCCCTTATCTACATCGAGGCATGGAATAATTCTTTTAGATAACATAAATACCTACTTTCATATCTATTAATAATTACATATCTATAAGTTAACGAAATTCTTCAGTATCTGTAAGCCCACATCGCCACTTTTTTCAGGGTGAAATTGCAGGGCATATATATGCTCCTTTTGTGCAGCTATCTGAATGTCTTTCCCATAAAAAGTAGTGGCGGATACGATATCAGCCCCCGTTTCAAGGTGAAACGAATGAACAAAATAGACATAGCTTTCCTCTGGAAGGTTTTCAAATAATGGTGCCTTTTTTATAATATCCAGCTTGTTCCAACCCATATGGGGTACTTTTAAAGGCACATCTAATTTGACGATATCACCTTCAAGTAGCCCGAGACCTTTATGAGTACCAAACTCATAGGAATGCTCAAACAATAGTTGCATCCCTAAGCATATACCCAGTATGGGTTTGCCTAAGGCGCTTACTTCTTCTAGTAGGCTATCCATTTTCTTGTCTCTAATCATTTCAATGGCGTCACGAAACGCACCAACACCAGGTAGTATAAGCTTATCAGCTTTTTTCAATTTTTCTATATCGTTTGAGATGAAATTCTCGGCACCAATGAAATCAAGTGCATTATGAACACTTTGAAGATTCCCCAGTCCATAATCTATAATACCAATAGCCATAATAGCCTCCTGTTAATCTAAAAATCCTTTTGTAGATAGTGTCCCTACAATACGTGGATCAATGGTGGTTGCTTCATCTAATGCTTTTGCAAATGCCTGGAAAATAGCTTCCACAATGTGGTGATTGTTTTTACCGGCAAGTAACTTGATATGCAGATTCATGCCTGCATGGACACTGATGGCACGAAAGAATTCTTCAACCATTTCAGCCTCCATGGTGCCAAGCATCAATGTGGTTAGTTCCACATCAAAATTCAGATAAGGTCTGCCAGACAGGTCTAATGAGCAAAGGACCAATGTTTCATCCATAGGAATGATTGATGAACCATATCTCTTGATACCCTCTTTATCATCAAGCGCTTTGCTGATTGATTGACCAAGTACGATGCCGATATCCTCTATGGTATGGTGAGAATCTATTATAAGGTCACCTATGCATTTTACAGTTAAGTCGAAAAAGCCGTGTTTAGCAATATGCGTTAACATATGATCAAAAAAACCAACACCGGTATCTAGAGTAGATAGTCCAGTGCCATCAACATTAAATTCTAAATCAATACTTGTTTCTTTTGTCTGTCTATTGATATGTGCTGTTCTTGTCATAATAGCCTCCTATTGATTCTCATCATTATTATTTTTTTAAATGCTTCTATGTAATTGTATCTATGTCTTTGCTTCAAAATAATTGTTTCTATGTAATTGCTTTTATGTTTTTGCCTATATGATTTCATCTTTTTGATTTCATTTATGATTGTATCTTTTTAGTGCTTCAATTATTGATATGTTCTCTTGCTTTGTTCCTACTGAGATTCGGATACAATTAGCTAATCTGCCAACGGTACCATAGGCTCTAACCAGTATTCCCTGAGATTCCAAGTAACTTTCTATCTGACTAGTGTCTTCATCAGAAGTCTTAATCAATATAAAATTGGCTTTTGATGGGTACACTGCTTTTAACCATTCCAACCCAGTCAATTCTTTATATAGCAATTCTCTGTTCATAATCATATTCGAAACATTAGCAATATAATAATCCTGTTCTTCCAAAACAAAGCCCGCAATTGCCTGAGAAATACTTGGCAAGTTATAAGGGGATTTGCTGATATTAAGCGCCTCTATCATATCTTCTGAACCAACGCCATAGCCAACTCTAAGTCCTGCACAACCAAAGGCATATGAAAAGGTTCTTAGAAAAAATAGATTCCGAAATGCCGTAATA
>JAQICP010000418.1 GCA_027858555.1 Vallitaleaceae bacterium | reverse complement strand
CACAATCGGGCTCTTCAGGCAACAAGACTTTTGGCACAAGTTTTACAGGTGGGGTAAAGAGACAATATACTTTTTTGAAAGTTCGAGTAATATCTGAGGAAGACGATACAAAGGTGAATGTTAATATACCATTAAAACTAGTGAAATCACTTGGTGGGTTAACCTCTAACATAGGTGCATTTATTCCCACAGAAGCCAAAGTCACTATGGAAGCTAATGGTGTCAGCATAGATAATCTTGATATTAATGCAATCTTAAATGCCCTAGAAGAAGGAGCGATGGAAGGCCCTCTTGTTGATATAGAAACCGAAGAAAATGGAAAAATTACTAAGGTTTTGGTCTATGTTGAATAAGTATTTCAAGCTAATTTCATTAAAAGTTAAAAACAAAGAATCTAGGGGCATTAGATTCTTTGTCCCCTTCATAACTTTAACTGATGCTTATGGTGACTTTGTTGATTTGATGGTTTTACTTAGTTTGATTATGCCAGGTGTCATAATTAATACAGGTGGCAAGCGAACATTAACTTTAAAAGATATTGCGAAGTTTGCGCAACTCGGTGAGCATGCCGTTGATGAGATGATTCTGTCTGAACCTTTTGATTTGGTGGATGTAGAATCACCTGACGCTATTGTTAAGATTAGAATTAGGTAGGAGGATTTATGAAACGTATAGGTATTAAGTATTTGATATATATATTTGCATTACTTATAGGTGAATTTCTATTAGATACGATTACAATAGACAATTATAATATGGTTCTGGTATTTGGTTTGATACTATTATTGGTTAACATGATTATAAAACCCATCGCATTACTGATTACAATTCCTCTTAATATGATTACATTTGGGCTCTTTAGCTTAGTAGTGAATGCATGGATGATTCAACTGGCAGCAGTTATGATTAAGTCAATCCACATTGAAGGATTTTTATCTGCTCTACTGGTTGCGGTAATTGTTGTTGTGGGACGCGAAAGCGTATCAGGCCATAAAAAAGAGGGTCAAATTCAAGTGGACTGATAGATTAATATCGTGTAGAATAACGATGAGTAAGCCTATGCTTACTCATTTTTGCATATTCTAAAATATAGTGATATAATGGCAAAGATAACGCTGAAGGGAGTCATATAAAATTATGGATAACGTCACAGATATTGAGTCAACAGTCGTTTTAGAAGATCAAAAAAGTCCACGAGTTGAAACCATTGTTAATATGAATGATAAGGTATTATTTAGATATATGTTACTTAATTCAACCTATGGTATAGCATCGAAAATCATGCTGACAGTCAGCGTAATTTGTCTGATTTTATTACCATTCTCATTCTTTTTTAGTAAGGAAACAACAAGATTTGCATTAGCTTTAATTGTATTTTTGAACTTGGTATTGCAACCACTTAGGTTAAAAGCAAGTTCGAAAAAACAGATGTTGGACAACCCGGTATTTAAGACGCCAATGCACTATGTTTTTGACCAGTCGGGCATTGTACTTAAGCAAGAGGATAATGATGGGTTTATGTCATGGGAAGAGATTATTGGTGTAAAAGAAACAAAGCATATGTATTTGTTTTATATTAATCCGTCTCAGGCATTTATCATACCCAAGGTGTCGTTTAAACATGAGAAGGATATCTTAACAATAAGAGAGCTAGTTAACATGAGCACTGTTCGCGTCAAGAAACTTAGAAAGTAATAGAGAAGGCATTATGAAGTATAGATCAGAGTCAGAACAAGATACATATAATATTGCGTTAGAACTTGGACAAAAGGCGGAGAAGGGGCATGTTTATTGCCTTGTAGGAGACTTGGGTGTTGGAAAAACACTTTTTGCAAAAGGATTCGCCAAGGGTCTTGGAATTGATGACCATATAACCAGTCCCACCTTTACCATCGTCAATGAATACAGTGTAGGTGCATGTACGTTTAACCATCTTGATGTCTATCGCATTGGTTCTTTGGATGAAATGGATGAGATAGGTTATGAAGAATACTTCTATGGCGAGCACATCACCTTGGTGGAATGGGCAGATTTAATTCGAGATATAATCCCTATTGATGCAACTTGGATTGAGCTAACTAAGGATTTAGAACAAGGTTTTGATTATAGAGAGATTATTATTTCAACTAAAAGTGTTGAATTGTAGGAGATGAGATGAAGATATTAGCTCTAGAAACATCAGCTACTGTTGCCTCAGTTGCTATTATAGATGAGGATAGACTGCTATCTTAATACACCATTAATAATAAAAAAACCCATTCAGTTAATTTGATGCCTATGCTTGAAAGTATGGTTGAGAAAGCTGGATTAACTTTAAGTGAATTGAATTTCATCGCTATTGCTTGCGGACCTGGTTCTTTTACCGGCCTTAGAATTGGCAGTGCTACCGCTAAAGGGTTAGCACATGCCCTTAAACTTGATATAGTGGAGGTACCCACATTATATGCACTTGCTACTAATGTATTGCCATTTAGCGGCTATATAATCCCAATGATG
Source organism: Vallitaleaceae bacterium (assembly GCA_027858555.1). Classification (GTDB taxonomy): domain Bacteria; phylum Bacillota; class Clostridia; order Lachnospirales; family Vallitaleaceae; genus JAQICP01. The sequence continues at coordinate 2,095 of JAQICP010000418.1, read as the reverse complement.
GATGCCAGAAGACAACAAGTATATACAGCGGTCTATGTATCTGATGGCGAGAAGTTGCGTTTAGTTATAGAAGAGCAAGCTTGCAAGATAGAGGATTTAACCAACCAGATAAAAGCGCTAGATCATCAGTTACCATGCCTATTGTTAGGTGATGGTATTAAGCCTAATGATTTATTGATAAAAGAAAAATTTAGTGATTTGGATTTTGCATATGCACCGATGCATTTGACCATTCAAAAAGCTAGTTCTGTAGGTTACGCAGCTATAAAGATGATTAGCGACAAAGAAACCGTTTCTTTCTATGAACATGCGCCTAAATATCTTCGAATGAGTCAAGCGGAACGCGAGTATAAGGAGAAAATAGGTGGAAATATATAGACCAATGACTGCTTTTGACGTTGATGCAGTATATAATATAGAAGTTGAAGCTTTTTCAGTGCCCTGGACATATGAGGCAATTAAAGGTGAGCTGGTTAATCCAAAAGCAATCTATATTGTAGCAGAGATAGATGATATAGTAAGGGGTTATGCAGGCTTGTGGCAGATTATTGATGAAGGTTATATAACCAATATAGCGGTGGATGATGCGTTCAGACACAGAGGTATTGGTTATGAACTTGTAAAGAAGCTAGAAGTCATTGGAAGAGAAAAAGGTATAGACCGATTCACATTAGAAGTCAGAGAAAGTAATGATGCGGCTATAGGTCTATATAAAAAGATGGGATTCGAAGTATGCGGCAAACGAATAAATTTCTATGATAGGCCAAAAGAAGACGCCATCATTATGTGGTTAAATTAAATTATGATATAATGAATATGAGGAAAATAATATGTTGGATGTATGTTTGCTAGGAACAGGTGGCATGATGCCGTTGCCATATCGTTGGTTAACAGCGTTGATGCTTAGATATAATGGTAGTAATATATTAATTGATTGTGGTGAAGGCACCCAGATTACATTGAAAAAGCAGGGATGGAGCTTTAAATCTATTGACGTCATATGTTTTACGCATTATCATGGTGATCATATCAGTGGATTACCAGGTATGCTACTCACAATGGGTAATTCTGATAGAACCGAACCTATTACTATGATTGGACCCAAAGGCTTAGAGCGTGTTGTAACAGGTTTGCGGGTTATAGCACCCGAGTTGCCGTTTGAAATCAAATTTATAGAGTTAACTGAAACGACTCAAACCTTTGATATGTGTGGCCTTCAGATTGAAGCTTATAAAGTGAAACACAATGTTTTGTGTTATGGCTATAGTATCGTAGTAAGTCGATTAGGCCTATTTGACGTAAATAAAGCAAAATCTCAGGATATACCGGTTAAACTATGGTCTCACTTACAAAAAGGCGAAGTTACAGTTGATGGCGATATAACATATACGCCAGATATGGTTATGGGACCTGCAAGAAAAGGCATAAAGTTGGCTTATTGTACAGATACAAGACCCACACAGCTAATCACCGATTCCGTAAGAGAGGCCGACTTATTTATATGCGAAGGCATGGACGGTGAGGATGAAGATCAACCACCAGCAATAGAGAACAAACATATGACCATGAAGGAAGCAGCCCAGTTAGCTAAAGAAGCCAGGGTCACTGAACTGTGGTTGACACATTATAGCCCTGCGGTTACATATCCATCAGAGTACCTTAAAAATCTAGTAAAAGTGTTTCCAAAAACGATAATGGGTACCGATAGAATGACAACCACGTTAAAATTTGAAGATTAAATGGATTTGCCCTTGATATTTTGGGCAAATAATTCGATATACATATTGAAGCATGTTAAGTTGCATCCGAGGTGAGATTAGATGAGGAAAATAATTGCGATAGGTGTACTGATAGGTTTAGCCGTGGCGCTTTATTTTTATGTTGGTATGATAACGAAACAGACACAAGTTGAAAAAGATTATAACGAAAATATATTAAGCGAATATGTTATCTTATACTATCTTGATAGTGATTATGATAAATTGGTTGATAAGATGCACCAACTCCAAGTATCGCCAGATCAGATCACGAGATTTAATGCACTTATAACGCAGATATTATATTCTACTGATTTAACGGCAGAACAAATAGAATC
>JAQICP010000397.1 GCA_027858555.1 Vallitaleaceae bacterium | reverse complement strand
CCGTATTTTGTGTATTATAGTAACTATAGTTCATGGTGTGGTTTTCACACTTTAACTATTGCATAATTATAATAACTGGTGTATAATTATGTAAATATCGAAAACTAGGGAAATTGAAGGGAGCTTTTATGAAAGAAATTCAAGGCGGAATAACAGCACCTATTGGATTTAGTGCTACAGGAGCCCATATAGGGATTAAAAAAGCCAAAAAAGATCTAGCCCTTATACAATCAAATACTAAAGCCGTGTATGCAGGTGCTTTCACAAAGAATGTGGTTAAAGCAGCCTGTGTTAAGTGGAATATGGAACGGTTTGACAATAGAGATTATATCAGAGCAATTGTAATCAATAGTGGTAACGCCAATGCGTGTACAGGTGCTCAGGGGCTAAAAGACAATGAATCCATGGCGCAAACTGTTGCTGAAGGTTTAAATTGTGACAAAGAAGCAGTTTTAGTGGCATCTACAGGTGTCATTGGTGTGCCCATGCCCATAGAAACAATAATAACCGGTATCACAAAGACCATACCTAATTTAGGATTTGGTATGGATGATGGTAGATTGGCTGCAGAAGCAATCATGACGACGGATACATTTGTAAAAGAAGTTGCTGTATCGATTGAAGTGGCGGGCAAGGCAGTAACCATTGGAGGCATCTCAAAAGGATCTGGCATGATTCACCCGAACATGGCAACCATGCTGTCATTTGTTACAACTGATGCTGATATTGAACATGACCTGTTACAAGAGATTGTAGCAGATATTGTGGATGACACATACAATATGATATCTGTAGACGGTGATACTTCGACTAACGACATGGTGACGATTCTTGCTAATGGGTTAAGCGGGATTGTTATTGATGACAAAGAAACCAAGGCTTATCAAGATTTCTATCAGGCACTCAGATATGTGAATACTTACCTTGCTCAACAAATCATCCATGATGGAGAAGGTGTTACCAAGGTTCTTGAAGTTAGGATAAGTGGAGCAAAGGATAAAAATGACGCCAAATTAATGGGGAAATCGATTATCACATCCAATCTCTTTAAAACTGCAATGTTTGGATCTGATGCCAATTGGGGCAGAATCTTATGTGCTATGGGTTACTCTGGGGCTGAATTTGACCATGAAAAGGTAAGTGTTACCTATATAAGTGACAAAGGTGAGGTGCCAGTTCTTGGAGAAGGTGTGCCTATCCCATTTGATGAAGACCATGCTAGACATGTGCTTAGTGAAAAAGAAATTATCGTTGAAGTGATGCTGAAAGAAGGCGAAGGTCATGCAGTGGCCTGGGGTTGTGATCTCAGTTATGAATACGTTAAGATTAATGGTGAATATCGTTCATAGAATATGAAGGTTAGAGGTGAAATATGCAAAAGATAATTGATAAAGCTAAGATATTAATAGAAGCACTTCCTTATATAAAAGAGTTTAATAACTCGATATTGGTTGTAAAATATGGTGGTAGCGCTATGATAGATGAAAAAATCAAAGAAACTGTCATCGAAGATATTGTCCTAATGAAATTAGTAGGACTTAAGCCAGTGATTGTACATGGTGGCGGTAATGAAATCAGTGGTATGCTAAATAAAATCGGTATCACTTCTGAGTTTGTTAATGGACTACGAATAACAGATGAAGAAACAGTTGAAGTTGTGGAAATGGTGCTTTCAGGAAAAGTCAATAAGAGCATTGTCCAACTGATACAAAACCATGATATTAATGCAGTAGGGGTTAGTGGTAAAGATGGTAAAACTTTAAAAGTTAAAAAGAATATAGTGGATAATCATGATATAGGATTTGTTGGTGAGATCACAAAAGTGAATACCAAGCTGATACTCAGTCTTATTGAGAATGACTTTATACCGGTAATTGCACCAATAGGTACGGATGACGCAGGGCAGACCTATAATATCAATGCAGACTATGCCGCTTCAGCTATTGCGGGAGCGCTTAAAGCTGAGAAACTGATATTTCTGACTGATGTTGAGGGCGTTCTACGTGACGTCAAAAATCTTGATTCAGTCATTACAAAAATAGACATCAACGAAGTGCCTGAATATATCAATGCAGGCGTCATATCAGGCGGTATGATTCCAAAGGTGGAATGTTGCGTTGAAGGTATTAATGCAGGCGTCAAAAATGTCCATATTCTTGATGGGCGTGTTGAACATTGTATGTTACTTGAGATTTTCACAAAAAGTGGTGTTGGCACCATGTTTGGCGATTTTAAAGGAGGCACAGTATGAGTACATTAATTGAACAAGGAAAAAATAGTTTCATGACAAATTATAAACAATTCGACATTGTAATTGATCACGGTGAAGGCAATTACGTATATGACATAGACGGTAAAAAGTATCTCGATTTTGTTGCAGGGATTGCTACTAATTCACTTGGTTATGGCAATCAAGCACTCAAAGATGCCCTACATGCACAGGTGGATAAATTCTTACACTGTTCTAATCTCTATTGGAATGAGCCATCCATTCATGCTGCTACAAAAATGGTAGCCCTTAGTGGTTTGGATAAAGTGTTTTTCTGTAACAGTGGCGCTGAAAGTATTGAAGCTAGTATGAAATTAGCTCGCAAAGCACAAAAAGCTAACGGAAATGATGAAAAGACAGAATACATCTCAATGATGGATTCGTTTCATGGTAGAACTTTTGCAGCAATTACAGCAACGGGTCAGTTAAAATATCAAAAAGGTTTGAACCCATTATTTCCAGGTGTAAGTTACGGCAAGTTTAATGATATCGAATCAATTAAAGCTTTAGTAACAGATAAAACTTGTGCAATCATGGTTGAACCTGTTCAAGGTGAAGGTGGTATCAAACCAGCAGAACAAAGCTTTATGACAGAACTACGCACACTGTGTGATGAAAAAGAGATTATCCTGATTTTTGATGAGGTGCAATGCGGTATCGGAAGAACTGGTCAATTTTTTGCCTATCAAAATTATGGCATCAAACCGGACATCGTATGTTTGGCAAAAGGACTTGGTTCTGGTGTGCCAATCGGAGCTATTATTGCTAATGAAAAAACAGCAAAGGGATTTCAGCCAGGCGATCATGCAGCGACTTTTGGTTCAAACCCACTAGTTACAAGTGCGGCGAGTGTAGTACTAGATGTGATTGGTGATGATGAATTTTTAGCTGACGTGACGGATAAAGGTATGTATTTAAGTGAGAAGCTACATGCACTTGAGATAAAACATGACTTTCTTACAGGCGTTAGAGGATTAGGATTAATGCAAGGTTTAGTATTTGACCTTAAAATTGACCGCTTAGGTATTGTTATGCAGGCTATGGAAAAAGGCTTGCTACTAGTTACGGCTGGTTCGGATGTCATTAGGTTTGTACCACCACTTACGATTAAAAAAGAAGAAATAGATGAATGTATGACCATACTAGAAGATATATTAAGTGAATTATAGACAACAAAAATTAACGGAGGTTCCTATGAAGGCCTATATTATATTAGAAGATGGTAGTATCTTCGAAGGAGAAAGCTTTGGTTCTGACAAGACCACATACGGTGAAATAGTTTTTAATACCAGCATGACTGGCTACCAAGAGATCTTAACGGATCCATCTTACGCAGGACAGATAGTGACCATGACTTATCCGCTTATCGGGAATTATGGTATTAACGACACAGATTTTGAGTCGGACAAAGTGCATCTCTCGGGTTTCATTGTCAAAGAGTACGCAGTAGTACCTAATCATTGGCAAAGTGTGAAAACCATTGATGCCTATCTGAAAGAAAACGACATACCAGGCATCTATGGTATTGATACTAGAATGATTACTAAAAAAATCAGAACTAAGGGTGCCATGAACGGCATCATAACTACTGAGCAACCTTCTGAAGCACTAATCGAATCAATTAAGAAATATACATTTCCAGCTGACATAGTGGCACGTATTTCTGTGAAAGAGTCAGTCCATTATGAAGGGACAGGTCCTAAAGTAGCGCTCATTGATTTGGGTCTTAAAAAAGGTATTGTCAAACAACTCAGGCACTTAGGGTTAGATGTGACAGTATTACCACATAACATTTCAGCTGAAGTGCTACTATCAGATGCATATGATATTATTTTTTATTCTAATGGTCCTGGCGACCCTAAAGATGCGGCTGAAGCTATTGCATCAGCAAAAGCGATTATTGGCAGAAAGCCTATATGGGGCATATGCTTAGGCCATCAGATACTTGCGCTTGCACTAGGCGCAGACACCTACAAATTAAAATTTGGTCATAGAGGAGCCAATCATCCTGTTATAGAATTGGAATCAGGCAAAGTATTCATGTCCTCTCAAAACCATGGCTACGCAGTGGATAAAGACACCATCCCAGAGAACATGGCCATTACATTCATGAATGTCAATGACGATACTGTAGAAGGTATCTGTTCCAATGATTATCCAATTACTTCTGTACAATTTCATCCAGAGGAAGGTCCTGGACCTGAGGATGCGCACTATATATTCAAAAAATGGTATGATTCATATACAAATACAATAGAAAGGTAGGGACCAAAATGCCAATAGATAGAAGTATTAAAAAAGTAATGGTTATCGGTTCTGGTCCTATTATAATCGGTCAAGCTGCTGAGTTTGACTATGCGGGTACTCAGGCGTGTAAATCATTAAAAGAAGAAGGCTTAGAAGTGGTATTAGTTAATTCTAATCCTGCTACTATTATGACAGACGATAACATTGCGGACAAAGTCTATATTCAACCACTTACTTTAGAAGCACTCACTTATATTATTGAAAAGGAAAGACCAGACGGCCTCATACCAACAATGGGTGGGCAAACAGGTCTTAATATGGCGGTTGAACTAACGGAAGCTGGTGTACTTGAACGATATGGTGTACGCCTTCTTGGTACGTCACTAGAAGCTATTAAGAATGCAGAGGACAGAGAAAGTTTTAGGAATCTTATGATTAAGATTAATGAACCAATTCCTGAAAGTAAGATTATCAATGACATTAAAGCAGGTGTAGAGTTTGCTAATGAAATTGGCTATCCAATCATTGTTAGACCAGCGTATACCCTTGGTGGACTTGGTGGTGGTATCGCTGAAGATGAAGCTACACTTAAAGAATTTCTTCACACAGGACTTATGCACTCAAGAATCAATCAAGTATTATTAGAACGATCAGTAGCAGGATGGAAAGAGATAGAATATGAGGTCATGCGAGATAAGAATGACACCTGCATCATTATCTGTAATATGGAAAACCTTGATCCGGTAGGTATTCATACTGGAGACTCTATCGTTGTAGCACCATCACAAACCCTAACCGATGAAGAATATCACATGCTAAGAACTGCTTCTATTAAGATAATTAAAGCACTTGAAATCGAAGGCGGATGCAATGTTCAATTAGCACTTAATCCCTATTCAAAAGAATATATTGTAATAGAAGTGAACCCAAGGGTAAGCAGATCCTCAGCGCTTGCTTCAAAAGCAGCGGGATATCCGATTGCGAAGATAGCTGCAAAGATATCTATAGGACTTCATCTTCATGAAATCCCTAACGCTGTTACTAAAAAAACAATGGCTTCATTCGAACCTGCACTTGATTATGTGGTCACTAAGATTCCTAAGTGGCCTTTTGATAAGTTTGCTTATGCAGACCGCACACTTGGGACTCAGATGAAAGCCACTGGGGAAGTCATGGCCATTGATAGAACTTTCGAAAGCTCTCTACTTAAAGCCGTCATATCACTAGAGGGCAAGGAAACTGGCCTTAGAAAAGCATCACTAGAGGTTAAATCAAAAGAAGAGATTCTTGATATGTTAAAAATAGTAGATGATGAGCGTATATTCCTATTGGCAGAAGCCCTTAGAAAAGATATATCAGTTGATCAGATTAACGACATCACCAAAGTGGATAAATGGTTCCTAGAAAAGATATTCAATATTGTAAAAATTGAAAGACGTCTGGAAAATGAACCGCTTTCCAAAGAATTGCTTAAAAAAGCTGAAACTATGGGCTTTACAGATTTCGAAGTACAAGACCTATCAGGCGATTCTTATGAGATGGTTGACACCATTAGACGAGCTCATGGTCTCTTTCCAGTCTATAAGATGGTAGATACTTGTGCTGCTGAATTTGAATCAGTAACACCTTATTACTATTCCACATTTGAAGATGAGGAAGAAAACATCATTTCAAAAAAAGAAAAGATTATTGTTATTGGTTCTGGTCCCATAAGGATTGGGCAGGGCATCGAATTCGATTATTGCTCAGTACATGCAGTATGGGCCATTCAAGAGTTGGGCTACGAGTCAATTATCATCAATAACAATCCAGAAACGGTGAGTACGGATTTCGATATCTCAGATAAGTTATATTTTGAGCCATTATTCATTGAGGACGTCTATAACGTGATTCGTAAAGAGATGCCTAAAGGCGTCATCATACAATTCGGCGGACAAACGGCCATCAATCTTGGACCTAAACTTAGAAGTAAAGGTGTTCAGATACTGGGCACATCGGTGGATTCCATAGATGCAGCTGAAGATAGAAAACGTTTTGAAAGGTTGCTACGTGAACTGGATATTCCACAACCTCGTGGAACAGCTGTTCATAATATAGAACAGGCAATCTTGGCAGCTAATGATATAGGTTACCCGGTTCTAGTTAGACCATCCTATGTAATTGGTGGTAGAGCTATGATGATTGTATATGATCACGGGGAATTAACCAATTATATCAAGGAAGCAACGGATCTTTCAGCCGACCATCCGATTCTTGTAGATGAATACATAGAGGGCATGGAAGTTGAAGTAGATGCTATTGCTGATAAAGATGATGTGCTAATTCCTGGTATTATGGAACACATCGAACGGACTGGTGTTCATTCAGGAGACAGTTTCTGTGTCTATCCACCACAAAACATCAGTCAAGAAGTGATGGATACTTTAGTGGATTATACAAAACGGATTGCAGTAGCTCTTCGTGTTGTAGGTCTGATGAACATTCAATTTGTGGTTAAAGATGAAAAAGTATATATTATCGAAGTTAATCCTAGAGCATCAAGAACCG
>JAQICP010000575.1 GCA_027858555.1 Vallitaleaceae bacterium | reverse complement strand
ACTGGAAATACTTCGAATTTTATATAAGGCACATTATAATCCCCAATGGTTTCATCACTTTCGACCTTACCGTCTTCTAATAGAGTGATCATAATCTCCACAGCACCCTCAGCCAAGTTTTTAATAGGTTTATACACCGTCATTAATTGCCTGCCTTCTACAATTCTTTGGCAAGCTGAGATGTCTGCATCATGTCCAACTACTGGTATAGTCCCTGCTAAACCATATTCAGAAAGTGCACTAATTGCCGCCTCAGCTAGTCGATCATTGGCACCAATGATGGCATCAATCTGAACACCTTCCTGTAAAAGTGTTACAATGGCATCATAGGCAATATCCTCCCGCCACATGGTCGCCGACTCTTCTTTACTAACCTCAATATCACCTCGGTCTATGGCTGGCCGCAATATATTATAATAGCCTTCATTAAACATGGTCGCATTATTATCAGCTGGCGAACCATTAATGATGACATAATTACCAGTTGGTGCTGCATCCAACAAATAGCTTGCCATATACTCTCCAACCTTAACATTATCAAAGCTAACATAAGCATCCACATTAGCATTAGTCGTCATTCTGTCATAAGCAATCACAACTACCCCTGCTTTCTTAGCTTCATCCACTACTTCTTCCAAGGAATCTTTATCAAATGCTATAATGACAATTGCAACAGCACCATCATCACTTAAAGCACGCATCTGCTGAATCTGCCGATTCGTATCTTCATACGCATTAGCCACTTTGACTTCAAAACCCAGTTCCTCTGCTTTAGCGGTAAATCTATCTTTGTCTTTCTGCCAGCGCTCAATAACCATGGTGTCGATACAGAACCCGACTAAAGGTCTTGTGTCATCTGTTGGCAATAAATTAGCACCTGAATGATCTTTTGTCAGTAAATCTGTTCCTAATAAAACATATAATACTACCCCAGCTAATATAAAGACTATACCTATAGCCATATATCGCTTTTTGAATCTTCTAATTACTGGATCCATCATAACCCTCCAATACAACAACCTGTTATCGTCTGATTCCTTATATTACTATTACTTGTACTCTGTTGGTGAAATACCTTCAATCTTCTTAAATAATCTACTGAAATAATTCGGATCATTATAACCAACCTCAAATGCAATTTCCTTAATCGATAAGGTCTGTGCATTCAGTAGTTCTTTGGCACGGTTAATTCTGACTTTAGTAATATAATCAATGAAATTAACCCCTATCTCTTCCTTGAATATCTTACTGAAATACTGCGGGCTTATGGCAACAGCCTCTGACACTTCTTTTAATCCAATCTCTTTATTATAATTTTCATCAATATATATTTTCGCTTTATATATGACGTTTGAAACCTTTCTCTCTTTTTCCATACCTATATGCTCAGTAATGCTCTTAGCTTTTGATAGACAATAAGCTTGCAACTTATGAAGATTCTCTATGCCCTTAATATCATCTAGGTAAGAGTCATAGGATATGTTATCCTCTACGATGTTATTGAAATAAGCTGTTGTATGCATTAATACCACCATCTCCATGATGATATTCTTAACCGAATTATTGACTTCACCATAAGTCCGATTAATTCTGTCAAATATGCGATTGATGCACCCTTCGACTGCTTCATAATCTGCTTCCTCAATCTTCTTCATCATAAGGGTTTCATCACTCTTAATCTTAATCATGATGTATTGCTGTTCTTCATCCACATTATTAGTGGCATCTTTAATATGAAGAATTCTTTCTCCGGTCATTTTACTGATTGCCTTAGTTGCTTCTTGATAAGAAGCGTTTACACGATGTATCTTATAGCGACTACCAATGCCTACATAAATCTCAGAATCAACGATTCGTTCTAGACTACTGATAATAGTACCCGCTAAATCTATGGCGCGTATTCTTTGTTCATATTCGTTTTCCATATGATCTTCATAGAATAGAACCGTTATTCTATTAACTATGATCGGTCCAACAACACATTTGCATTTATACTTGATGGTATTCCTTATGGCATCATATTGATTCGTGTTTTTAATACCTGTACCAATCTTATTGGTGAGCTCACCTGGAATACGTCCTTCTCCAAATTCAATCACCATAATATAACCAATTTCTTTACTTATATTAAAAAGATTATGGTAATTATCAATCTCACTAGCATAATCTGTATTCATTAGTATGGAATATATAAAGCCGTTTTCCAAGATAGGTAGTATCTTATCGATTTTCTCTTGGTTCTCCATCTCTTTTTGCTTCACTTTTTTCTCAGATTCAATTTCATGAATGACTTTTTCTAGAATCTCCATTAGATTTCGACGGTTAATCGGTTTTAAGATATATTCACTGACGCCAAGTTCAACAGCTTGTTTAGCAAATTCAAATTGTTCATATGCAGAAACAATGATACACTTCACTTTACTATTTTGTTCCTTGATTGCTCTGATTGCATCGATACCGTTAATACCTGGCATCTGAATGTCCATAAAAACAATAGCCGGTTTATGCTCTTCATACTTTTCTATGGCTTCTCTGCCAGTTCTTGCCATTGCCACAATCTTCACATCTTCGCCAAACTCTTTTTCCACTATGAATTTGATGCCATCTCGTACTATCTGCTCATCATCAACAATCATTAGATTTATCATATTGTACACTCCTTACACTTACTATATCAAGATTTATGTTAGTGCTTGTCTGTTTTCTGCTTTATGAAAATTAAGGTGATCAATGGGTATTGTAATGACAATCTTTGTGCCTTCACCCTGCACACTTTTTATCGCAAATATATCTTTGCACTTATAATACAACTCTAGACGATCAATTACATTACGCATACCAATGCCTGCTGATTTAGCAGCTTGTGATTCATGTTTGCCACTCAGTATATTTTGAATGGTCACCCTTGACATACCGATGCCATCGTCGCTTACAACAATTATAACATGCGACTCCCGCTTCAAGGCCTGAATGGTTATGACACCACCTTCTTCTCTACTACTTAAACCATGTATATATGAATTTTCAACTATTGGTTGTAAAATCAGTGGGGGCATTGGTAATCCAGTTGCCATTTCATCAATTATGAACTTAAACTCAATCAGATCACCGAATCTTACCTTTAATAATTCATAATAATCAATAATATTCTCTAATTCTTGTTTCAAAGTCACATCTGAGTCAATCTGCTTAATATTATACCTAAAGAGCCTAGACATACTTTCTAGAAATTCACTGGTTCTATCGGCACCTTCTAACATAGCTAGTTGTACACCTGCATTGATGGTATTATAAAGAAAATGTGGATTGATCTGTGATTGCAATGCGTACAATTTCGCATTATCCAGCAGACTCTGCATCTGAAGATTCTCAACTTGTTGATCCTTTAATTTGGCTTCAGTCTCTGCTTTTGTTTGTAACTCTTCTATATAAGTCTTAATGCTATTTTTCATCTTGTTAAAAGCCGTAGCAAGAATCTTGATTTCATCATGTCTTTCAACAATGATTTCATCTGTATCAAACCGTCCCTTTGCTATGTCTTCGGCTGAATGAGAAAGTCGAATGATTGGATTAATCATATTACTGGTCATCGTATAAACAATGACAATAGAAAGTAATATAAGGTCAATAATAAGCACAATATTAATCATATTGGATTTTTCTATCTGCCTGGACATATAGAGGTAGTTGTAAGCATTTCGTCCAAATTGTCTAATGTTCAACTCATTAATATAATCAATAATATAAGCCTTAATATTAGAGGTGTCATTATAGCGATTAGATAAGGATTCAACGTCGTTCTTTAATTTATCATCGATAGCAAAGTTTGCTTCAGACAGATAATTACGAATCATTGATACTATATCAAGGAGCATCAGCTCTTCCTCAGAAAAATCTACCACCTGCTCACTAATCTCTACTGCCTTATCACTCAATTCTTCTGAGTGCAACATGTATAGATTCAAACTGGTTGAACTTTTTGAATTGAGATAAGACACCAGTTCCCCGTCTACCTTGTCCAGTACTGCTCTCGTGTCAGCCAGTAAGATATTCCTGTCAAACATACCATCAATCTGTGATTTATAGGTATTGATTACCGTAAGTGAATAGACGCTAAGCAAGGTCATTAAAACGATTATGACCATGGAGTAAGCTAACATTTTATTTTTTATTGTACTAATTCTCTTGATCTGTCTCTTCATATGCTAAACCCGCTTCTTCTAGATACGTATTAATATTATCTTTACTCGGTATGCTAACTTCTATTGTAGGGTAGGAAGACACGAATTCACCTTGATTGAACTGAACTAATGTTTCAATAGCGATATACCCGAGCTTCCAGTAATCAGCAATGACCGTTGCGAATATAACTTCCTTATCAATATAATCTTTGATATCTTCTGTAATGTCATTACCCACCACTATTATATTTCCTACTTTATTGGTGTCTTTAATGGCTTGAACAACACCCATCGTAACGTCACTATTCGTACAGACTATTGCTCTAAGATCGCTATATTCATTGATAATCTGCCTTGTTAGACCCTCTGCATTAAATATGTTTTCCCCTTCACTTTCAATGGTTACTGTCTTAACCTCATATTCACCGGTCACATTCTCATAGATCCCTCTGGCTTTATCATCCTGAAGGTTGCCTTCGTCTTGCAAAACAACAATAGTGCCCCCGAGCAATAGGCCTTTATTAAGTACAAAACCAATTCTTGAGCCAATTCTATACTGATTAAAAGCTATATGACTAACTTTCTCCACATTAGCAATGTCTTGATTCAGGGTTACCACTGGTATGCCAAGCTCATTAGCTCTAATGAGTACATTCCTATAGGCGTCCATATATGGATCTGCATTATAGGTAGCTACAATGATGCCATCCACTCCTGAATAAACACCAATATCAAATTGCTGCAATATGTCGTCATATTTATCATTGCCCGCGATATCCCAGAACTCATATGTAACCTCATAATCAAGGGCAGCTGCCTCTGCTCCTTCTTTGAATTGAGCTACATAATTCAAGTTAGAGCCATCTATAATGACCATAAATCGGAATTTAGGTTGTTGATCCGTGTTAAATGGTGATGCATTTTCAAAGTTCTTACTCATGGCAGCAAAATTAATCGACACCATTACGCCTGTGCCAACTAATATCAAAACTAAAACTATTGTAAAGATCTTAACCATTTTTTTACCCATAATATAACCTGCTTTTTATCTTTTCTTTATTTTACATTGATTCTCCGTTAATGTAAAACTTTGGACTACCATTATTTTATGTCTACTTAGGATTATTTTATGTTGTTTAGTATATACTATCACGTTAAACCAATTATAGCATTAATTTAAGGCTAATATAGTACTGGCTTAGTTGTTTCATTCCTTCTATAAAATAGCAATTATTATATGGAAGGTATAGGCATTTAACCGATCATAAATATGAATATACAAAAAGTCGGTATTTCTACCGACTTTCTATATCTATGTTAAATCATAATTGTGGGGATTAAGATGTCATACTGTCGTATATAATTTGAATACTATATCTTGAATTTTTCGATATTTTCATTCATACCTTCAATAACCGAAGCTAATTTTCCAGCTAATTCTGACAGGTATTCTGCAGATTGCAGTTGTTCTTGACCTGTGGACAAGACTTCCTGGGTTGCAGAAGCTGACTCCTCGGCTATGGCTGCAATACTGGTGATACTATCAGTGGCATTCAGCTGAATGAAATTCAAATTGGATAACAATTCATAAACCTGATCAACTACAACCATAATGCTATCCATATCTGTGGCTATTTCAGCAAAAGTTACTTCCGTATTTTTTACAGATTGTTCCTGTTTCTCAAAGATTGAAGCACCGGCCTCAATCTTCTCTTCCGTATCAATTGTCATCTGATAGACGCTACTGACAATCGTATTGATTTCACTGGCAGCGCCTGCTGATTGACTAGCTAATTTTCTGACTTCATCAGCAACGACTGCAAATCCTTTTCCTGCTTCACCTGCTCGTGCCGCTTCGATGGCCGCATTGAGTGCTAATAAATTGGTTTGCTCACTAATGCCATTTATCATATCAATGATGCCTAAAATCTCTTTGAATCTGAGTGTCAGATTAGCCATGTCGGATTTGATATCAGACGTCAAATCAATGGTATCTTTAGTGGCTTCATTTAAGTCATCAATTGTTTTTGTAGCATCTTGGCTTACTTGTTTGGTTTTATTTGTAAACTCGACCACTTGCGTGAATCTTTTTTCAGTCATATCCATCTGCTCAACAAGATCCTTAATGACATTCGCTGCTTTTTCTGCATCAATTGCTTGCTCAGAAGTCCCCATTGCTAAAGACTCGACAGCTAAGTTAATCTCACTAAAAGATGCCGCTGATGTCTTTGCTATACTTTTTAATTGTTCAGCATCCTCAGATACTTCGAATGTAATAGTCTGTGTCTGTTTCAGCAAACTAGCCATATTCTCCGTCATGATGTTGAAACTTTTTGATAAGTTTCCGATTTCCATATTCCCATTGAAGTGACTTCTTACAGTCAAATCACCACCAGATGCAATGGCCATTTTAGACCGTATGTATTCAAGAGGTGTTACAATTCTAATGCCCAGGAAGATACCGAGTAATATTGATAAGACAAAAAATAACCCAATCAATGATATGGCCACATTTCTCATGTCTGTGACACCTTTAAATATGGATTGTGTCGGAATCTTAGCAACAAAAATCCAACCATTCTCCATCTCCTTAGCTACTACCATAAGCTCTTCAGGTACATTTCTATTGGTAATCAAAGCAACTTCATGGACTTTACTGGTTTCTGTTGATTCATCTGTTTCTATTGATTCATCTATCTGAGTAAATGATTCGAAAAGTTCAGGAGATACATCTAGTGATTCTCCAACTAATAGTGTCTCATCAGTAGACAGAACAACTGAACCCTCAGAATCTATAATGCTCATGGTTGTCCCTTCACCCAAAGCTTCTGGACTTAGGATATCCTTGAAAAGTCCTTCATCCACTTCAATCACCAATACTGCATCTACTGAAGATCTAAAATCTTTAACTGCCCTCATGAAAAACAGACTGTTCTGTTCGTATAATCCATATGTCCAATACTCGTTTGGATTCATCTCTTGAACTTTTAGATACTCAGAACTGCTATAGAAATTCTCCGGAAAGTCACCTTCCATATATTGTCGTACTTCTCTATCGATAACCTCTGCCTGGGTAATAAAAGCCATGGTATATATATCACTATTGGATGATTCTATGGATGTTGTCATATTGTATAGCTTGGCTTCACGATCAGTTGTCATATCATAAGCGCTTGGATAATCATCTATATTCTTTGTTAAGACTTCCAGTACTTTCGAATCTGATTTGACGATATCGCTGGCTGATTGTATTTCACCAATCTTAAAATCCATTAATGCTGTTACTTCTTTTGCCAGCGCAAGATTGGAACGCTGTAATTCTTCAGTAAGTGTGTTCTTAGCACCTGAATAGGAAAGGATACCCACAATAACCACTGGAATTATAGACAAGCTGACAATAGCAATTATAATCTTCATTTTTACAGATATACGTTCATTGATTTTTTTCTTTTCAATACTTGCGTACTTACTGATCTGTTTCCCATCTTGTACTTTTAGATCATGTTTTGCCTTGCCTTTAATTCTGATTTTTTTATTCATCTTACACCCCTAATTCAAACTATTGATTGTTACAATCTAGTTACTGTGTAATTGTTAATATGTCATATAATCAGTATAAGGAATTAAATATTCTTTATCAAGTATAATGTAAAAATTAACAGACCTTGGATTAATTATGATCATCCAAGGTCTGTTATTATATGCACTACTTAGTTTTTGATTTAGAATAAACATCAAATGCTACTGCTGCGAGTAGTACTAATCCTTTAATTGTTTGTTGCCAGTCAATGCTGACACCCATAATTGACATACCATTGTTGAGTACACCCATGAGGAGTGCACCAACGATAGCCCCAATTACAGTACCAATACCACCTGTGGTGGATGCACCACCGATGAAACATGCTGCGATGGCATCCAGCTCAAAACCGACACCAGCTTTTGGTGTTGCTGAATTAAGTCGCCCTGTAAATACGATACCTGCAACAGCTGAAAGCAAGCCCATGTTCACATATACCCAGAAAAGGACTTTCTTGGTATTAACACCTGACAACCTTGCCGCTACAGTGTTGCCACCATAGGCGTAGATATGTCGACCCGGAATTGTTTTGGTGGTAATAAAAGTATATATTGCTACCAAAGCAATTACAAGTACCAGTACCATAGGAATACCTTTATAGCTTGCGAGTGCATATGTAAATGCATTAACTATGATGATCATACCTGCCATCTGCGGTATTAAAGATTTATAAGATTGTACGTCAAATCCATATTTTCTTTTATTACCTCGACTAACCATCTGACTGATTACATATAGTATTGAAGCTACAACACCTGCAATCATTGCGATAAGGTTAAGTCCAGCAACTTGTAAATCAGGTGCAATAAAACCTGATGCGATAAATTTATAAGAATCTGGCATTGGTGCTAAAGAAGTACCTTGCAAAATAACCATTGTAAGACCCCTAAAAATCAACATACCTGCAAGTGTTACGATGAAAGCAGGTACGCCTGCATATGCAATCCAGAATCCGTGCCACATGCCGATAATAATACCAATACCAAGGCCAACCCCAATACCAAGGAAAACTGGTAGGTCCATTTTAACAACCATAACAGCTGAAATAGCACCAACGACGGCGCAAACTGATCCAACAGACAAGTCAATATTACCATTGGTTAAGATAGCAAGTAGCATACCAACAGCTAATATAAAGATATATGAGTTCTGTGAGATTATGTTTGCTATATTCAGTGGCATCAATAAGACACCTTCGGTACTAATTTGAAATAATATAATAACACTGACTAACGCGATAATCATTACATACTGCCTTAGATTACCTCTAATAATTGAACTAGTTTTTCCCATGATTAACCTCCTAATGACTATTCATAATGCAATGCATAACACTTTCTGGCGTTGCCTCTGTTGCGCCTAGTTCTCCAACTATACGCCCTTCATTCATTACATATATTCTATCACACATTCCGAGAATTTCGGGTAATTCTGAAGAAATCATAATGATTGTTTTACCTTTTTCAGCTAATTCATTAATAACTGAGTATATTTCATATTTTGCACCGACATCAATACCTCTAGTCGGTTCATCTAGTATAAGCACATCTGGATCTGAGTATATCCATTTACTAAATACAACTTTTTGCTGATTACCACCTGATAAGTTGCCTGTTTTTTGTAATATACCAGTGGACTTAATACGAAGTTTTTTGCGATACTCCTCAGCAACTCTGATTTCCTGAAATTCATTGATAATCATATGTTTACTAATCTTTTCAAGTGATGGTAATGAGATGTTTCTTCGTATATCCTGCATCAAGATTAAACCAGCTGTCTTTCTGTCTTCTGTTGCATAGGCAAGTCCGTTTGAAATCGCATCTTTTGCAGTATGCATAATCAACTCTTTGCCATCTTTAATGACTTGACCGGTAATCCTCTTACCGAACGTACGTCCAAATACGCTCATGGCGAGCTCAGTCCTACCAGCTCCCATCAACCCAGCAAGTCCGACTACCTCGCCTTGTCTTGCGTTGAGATTTATATCCTTAAGAACATGTTTTGTTTCATCTTTTGGGTCATATGCATTCCACTGCTTCACCTCAAAAGAGATTGGTCCTATTTTATGTGTACGCTTTGGAAACCGATCTGTCATCTCTCTTCCAACCATGCCTTTGATAATGCGTGCTTCTGAAATATCATCAACATTCTTTGTTAAGGTCTCAATGACTTTTCCATCCCGAATTACCGTAATTTCATCAGCAATCTTAGTTACCTCGTTCAATTTATGTGAGATAATAATACTGGTGATACCATGGTCCTTAAGTTCTAATAATAGATCTAATAAATGATCTGAATCTTCATCGTTAAGTGCTGCTGTTGGCTCATCTAAGATCAGTATCTTAACATCTTTTGCCATGGCTTTTACTATTTCAACCAATTGCTGTTTACTTACACCGATATCTTTGACTTTTGTATCAATATGTTCTTTAAGGCCTACTTTTTCAAGCATTTTAACTGTTTCTAGACGTGTTCTATTCCAACTGATAATAAAACCATTATCTGATCGTTCATTACCTAAGAAAACGTTTTCAGCAATGGATAATGTGGGAATTAAAGCTAATTCCTGATGAATTATAGCTATTCCTTTTGCTTCACTTTCCTTTATATTTCTAAAACCACAGACTTCACCGTCTACTACTATGTCCCCTTCATATGTTCCATGAGGATATACGCCACTTAATACGTTCATCAAGGTAGATTTCCCTGCACCATTCTCGCCAACTAGGGCATGAATGTGCTTAGCTTTCACTTGAATACTAACATTATCAAGAGCTTTGACGCCAGGAAACAATTTAGTTATATTTCTCATCTCTAATATATATTGTTCCATTGTTCCACTCCTTTGCCACTTTCTTTCATTATATCATATCATCAAAATCGGGCAGTAGTGATCCTACTACCCGAAAGTAAACTCTTATAATTATTGAATGTCTTCTGGTTTTAAATATCCTGAATCCATAACTAATTCTTGATAATTCTCAATAGTTACAGTATAAGGTATTAACAAATATGATGGAACAATTTTAACATTGTTATCATAAGTTGTAGTATCGTTGATTTCAGGCTCACTACCTGTAAGAACTGCATCAACCATGCCTGCTGCTACAGCTGCAAGGTCACGTGTGTCTTTAAGGATTGTTGAGTATTGCTCGCCAGCGATAATTAATTTTATAGAAGCTGCTTCAGCATCTTGTCCAGTTACAACTGGAATGTCTGTACCTGTATAACCAAAAGCTTCAAGTGAAGATAAGATACCTCTTGAAATACCATCATATGGGCTAAGTACACCGTGAAGTGTGTCGCCTGATGAATAGTTAGAAGCTAATATTGCATCCATACGTGCTTGGGCAACTGCGCCATCCCAACGTAATGTTCCAACTTCTTCTTGAGTTACTTGTTCAGATTTTACTACAACTGTACCGTCATCGATAAGTGGTTGTAATATATCCATTGCGCCTGCAAAGAAATAGAATGAGTTAGTATCGTCAGGAGAACCTGCGAATAACTCGATATTGTAAGGGCCTTCACCTTTAAGTGCCATTAAACCATCTACTAATGATTGACCTTGAAGTCTACCAACGCCTCTGTTATCAAATGTTGCATAATATGATACAGCTTCAGTATTTACTAAAAGTCTATCATAAGATATAACTTTAACGCCTTGTTCGCCTGCTGCATCCAATGTGTCTGATAATGTAGAACCATCGATTGCTGCAACTACAAGTACTTTTGCACCTTTTGTTATCATATTTTCGATTTGTGCTTTTTGTGTAGGAATATCATCTTCTGCATATTGAAGGTCAACTACATAACCTTTTGCTTCAAGGATGTCTTTCATAGCTGCGCCATCTTTAATCCATCTTTCAGAAGATTGAGTAGGCATTGAAATCCCAACATAGTCACCTTCAGATGTTACTTCTATGTCTGTAGTGTCTACAACTGTCTCTGTATCATCTGCTGTGTCTTCTACTACTGGATCTGTTGTACCTGCATCTGTTGCTGGTTCATCTTTGCTACAACCAGCAAATGATAAAACTAATGCTACTGCCATAAATATTGCTAAAAACTTTTTCATAAACTTCCTCCTTTTATAATAACGTGTACCTTTTTTATATGGAACCTCTCGTAAAACTACATTGAAGATTAGTTCTTACAATTATTCCATATCGAATCGAACATGCCCTAATTTAATCCACTACCTTCAGCTGGTCATAAAATGTTCTATATTGTGCCGATTTTGTTCGGTTTATCCATTTTACTATTATTGCCTTTCAGTATTGTGCGTTTTAATGTTCGTTTATGTTCGATTTGTTTGTATTTTATCATCTCCATAGTCAAATGTCAACAATAATCGTGTTATTTTATGTTTTCATTTGTGCAGTTTTACGATTCATTGCTACAATTCTGTTGTTATTTCATATTATATATAGTATTATGTTCGTATACAATTAACGCACACTAACTATAGGACAGGAATCTTATGTTTGCCATCGAGAGAGTAAAAATCATAAAAAATCATCTTATCGAAGATAAAAAAGTCTCAGTAACTAAACTCAGCGAACTATTGGACGTAACAGAAGTGACAATACGCAGGGATTTAGTTAAATTAGAGCGCGAAGGCTTTCTTCAGAGAATTCATGGTGGCGCAGTGATCTTGGATTATATCGAAGAAGAAAAAGTCGATCCTCCTGAGGATTATAAGACAATAGAGCAATGCAAAGAAATAGCAACAACTGCATTTCATCTAGTCACAGATTTTGATACCATCATGCTAACAGAAGGCTTTGTCAACCTTCAGATTGCAAAAAAGCTAGCTACCAAAAACAACCTGACCGTAATCACCAATGATTTGCGAATTGCAGAAGTCTTTTCTAATTCACCTACCAACAATCTCATCGTTCTAGGTGGCGATTTAGATGGTTTTGGTTTATATGGCCAGATGTCCATTGATAATCTAGAACATTTTACCTTTAATCACCTATTCATTGAAGCTGATGGGATTGACATCCATGTTGGTGTTACTGTATCGAGCACAAAAAAAGCAACGCTCATTCAAAAAGCTCTGCCCGTGTCAAAAACTATCAGCATGGTATGCTTGTCCAAGTATTTTGGTAAAAAGGCTCTTTATCGTGTTTGCCAAGTTAGTGACTCTAAAAACATACTAACTGATTCCTCTTTAAACAATATATATAAAGATTATCTATTTGATCATAATTTGAAAGTTTTTACATCCGTTAATGCTTATGAGCGTTAACCTAGGAGGTTATTGTGATTACACCATTATTTGAATTAAAAAACATACAACTAAATATTAACGATTTTTCATTAACTGGTGTTAATCTGGATTTGTTTGCAGGAGAAATCCATGCCATTATGGGTGAAAACGGCTCTGGTAAAAGTATTCTTATGCAGTTAGTTACCGGTGTGCTTACCCCTAATTATGGTGAAATATTCTATAAAGGCAAGCCCATCGTAAACCGTTCAGATATTAAGAAGGATATCATCTATGTGCCACAGAATTTGACATTAATGGATAATTTATCAGTTGCAGAAAACCTATTCTTTAGTAATTTGCCAATTAAGAATAAGCTTCTAAAGCTCATAGATTATGAAAAATTGGATTATATGTTCGACCAGCTAATTAAGAACCTGGACTTACCATTTGATTCCAAGGCAAAGGTCAGTTCACTCGGTTTAGCGCAAAGACAGATGATTCAGTTTTTAAGGGCCTATATTGCAGATGCTAAAATCGTTATATTGGATGAACCTTCAGCAGCACTGACCCATCATGAAAAAGTCATGCTCTATCAAATAGTTGAAGATATACGCAGTAAAGGTGTTGGTATCTTTTTCATCACACATTGTATTGATGACGTACTTGCTATTGCTAATCGAATATCTGTTATTCGTCATGGTATGGTAGTTGGTACAGAAATAGTCGCAGATATAACAGAAGAGGATATCATCAAGATGTTGAGTATCCATTATATACATGGTAGATATCCCAAACTCAACATCGAAAAAGGTCGAACAGCTTTTACGGTTAAGAACATCGGCTTTAAAGACATATTAAAAAATGTCAATTTCAGTATTAAAGAAGGCGAAATTCTTGGTATTACCGGCCTTGCTGGATCAGGTAGAAGTCTGCTCGCCAATTGTTTGTTTGGTGCCATAAAATGCGAAGGTGAAATTCTTATACATGGCAAAAAGGTAGAAATCAATTCACCAATAGACGCCATTAAAAATGATATTGCACTAGTTCCAGAGGATAAATATAGAGAATCTCTCTTTAAAACCTTAAATACCATACAAAATGTAGCGCTACCATCATTAAGGCGGTTTGCTCAAAATCAGATACTCGATATGAACTATTTGAACCAATTTGTTTTGGATTATATGGATAAGACCAATATCTCACCCAATGTCATAAATGATATTACAAAATATAGTGGCGGCAATCTACAAAAGGCCATTGTGACAAAATGGATGATGAGCAGGGCTAAGATTTTCATTATGGATGAACCTACTAGAGGTATTGATTATGCTAGTAAAGTGGATATCTATAATATCATTAACGACTTGCTTCGTAAAAAAGCTACTATTATCTATATCTCCTCAGATATTGAAGAGATTTTTGGTATCTGTGATCGAGTTGCAGTA
>JAQICP010000381.1 GCA_027858555.1 Vallitaleaceae bacterium | reverse complement strand
CATATATACATTATCATCTACTACTTTTGACCTTATTTCTGCTTTTTTCTTGCGCCAACTCTCTTTTTCACATACTTTCTTTTTTGCCTGTTTTTTATTTCTTTTTGCCTGCTTATCTTTATGCCTACTTATCTATGTATCTATTTTCTTTGTCAATTTCCCTTTTACATCTATACATTTTTACTATCTGTCATAAGAAAACAGCTCTCTATACATAGTCGGCGACATATTCGTATACCTTTTAAATACATTGCTATAGTAACTGGAGTTCTCAAAACCAACGTTGTAAGCAATTTCAGTCATGTTTTTTCTTGTTGATAATAGAAGGGTTTTGCTTTTATTGATTCGTAGTCGGGTTAGATATGTCATAGGTGTTACCCCTTCATGGGCTTTGAAAACCCTATTAAAATGATACACACTTAGACTCGCCTCAAAAGCCAAATCTTCTAGATATAGTTTTTGTCCCATAGAAGATAGCATTAATGCTTTGACTCGTTTGATTTTTTGTTGGTATGGATTAAGACTGATATCATCATCCACCTCTTTTTGAAACTGGTCGTATAGATATAGTAGCAAGTGCTCTAGATAGATACGCCTTCTCATATCATTCATGCCTTTTTCATTAAGATAGGTGCGATGAATCCGTTCAAACAGGCTGCCAAAATTCTCTTGAGGTTGACTGTGATAGATAGACGAAAACACGTCAAGTACGGGGTGACTATAATCCTCTTCTATAACATCATTGCCATGTCTAATAAAATTATCTTGATTTTCTATAGTAGCCGCTGTTACACCAAAAACAATCATATAACATGTGTATGGCATGACACCTTGTGTCGTCTCACCAGGTCGTCTGAATATGATATCGCCGGTTTTGACCGTTCTATAGACATCATTGATATACATACCACCTTCACTGCTGGTAATATACTCAAGTTCATAATTATATACGCGCCTTTGATTTAGCTTTTCTCCCATATGATAACCTTCTCTTCTTAAGAACAAGAAGCTAGTTAGAACATGTATATACCACTCACCTAATATGGGTTTTTCCATAAGTATCAACTCACTTTCTTTCCAATGAATCTAATTCCAATACATTTCACTAGTTACATCCATGTTTACCCCCGTTTTACCCCCGTTTTACCACCGTTTTGCTCCGCTGTGTTTCTGTTTTATTTCTGTATTATTACAATATCACCATACCACCGGCGCCCCAATATACTAGCACTATCTTGACATCATCCTGGGTCTGGGGTCATCCTAGGTCATTCTGGCATCATCTGAGGTCATCTGAGGTCATCCTAACGAATCCCTGTCATTAGTATAGCAATATTTTATAGATAATACAAAAAAATGATAGCAATATAATTATAACAAGTTATAATTGAGAACGAATACACAGTAATACATAGCAATATATTATATACACAATAAGAGGTAGATATGAAAAAATTAACTTTATTTAGCTTAACTTGGCCTATTTTTGTCGAATTCTTGTTACTTATGACATTAGGTTTTGTCGATACATTTATGCTCAGTCAATATGATGATGCCGCAGCTGGCGCTGTCAGTGCAGCTACACAGATTACAGGATTCTTGAATTTAGTACTTTTAATTGCTTCAGGTGGTGCCGGTGTTTTGATAGCCCAATACATAGGTGCTGGTAAAAAAATAGAAATCGAAAAAGTCGTTAGCGTATCCATACTGACCAATGCCATCCTTGGCGTTATCGTTAGTATTTCAATGATCTTCTTTCATGATGATCTCTTAGGCTTTATGAAAGTCAGCTCTGAATTAATGCCTTATGCGAAGACCTATCTTAAAATTGTGGGTTCCTTCATGTTCATTCAAGCACTAATGAATGCCATGTCAGTCACCATCAAAAGCCACGGTAGAACCAAAGAGATCATGTACATATCTTTGGCGATGAATCTACTTAA
Organism: Vallitaleaceae bacterium; assembly: GCA_027858555.1. Taxonomy (GTDB): domain Bacteria; phylum Bacillota; class Clostridia; order Lachnospirales; family Vallitaleaceae; genus JAQICP01. Next base: position 4,174 of record JAQICP010000381.1, on the reverse strand, counting down.
TATCTTTGGCGATGCCGTTTTTATATATGGGCTTTTCGGTGTCCCCGTACTTGGTGTAAAAGGTATAGCCATGGCAACAGTTGCAAGCCGCAGTATAGCCATGGTTCTCATGACCATATTCCTTTTCAAGAGAATCGTGCCTCTAAGTGCACTTAAGCATCTTGTTGACAAACCTATTACCATATTAAAACAAATATTACGCATCGGTCTGCCTGCCACTGCAGAAGTTATCTCATTTAATTTGACGGGCATCGTCCTGGTAACTTTGCTTTTTGCTAACATAGGACCAGAAGCTGTTATAGCCCAAGCCTACACGACTAAAATCATTATGTTCTCCGTGGTCTTTTCCTACTCAATCGGTAATAGCACTCAGATCATGGTAGGACAACTGGTTGGGCAAAAAGCCTTTCTTGAAGCCTATAAAACTACCATGCGGAACTTTTCTATCGCTATTACACTTTCTATTTTATCGGGACTAGTTTTAATATTCTTTGGCCGGTACTTTATCAGTATATTTACCACTGATAGTAAAATCATCACCATTGCTGTCATCGCATTAATAGTAGATGGATTTTTAGAACCTGGCAGAGCCTTCAATCATATCTTTGTCTATGCCCTAAGAGGTGCTGGCGATGTGGTCTTTCCTGTTATTGTAGGGGTCATTATGGGCTGGAGCTTAAGAATTGGCGCTGGTTATTTCTTTGGCATCACCTTAGGTTATGGTTATCCTGGTTTCGTATTCGGTTCACTTATAGACGAGTGGCTTCGTGGTATCATCATGATGTTTAGATGGAAAAGTAATAAATGGCAAAAGAAAAGACTGGTCTAGTTAGAGCCAGTCGGATTAACATATATATTAGGCTTGATTCAAATCCCTACAAGATTCACGAATAACCAATTTGGTATCAAGAATAATTTCCTTTTTGTTCATACCTGGCACTTTTATGTTTTGCACTAATATATTAGCGGCCTTTTTACCCATCTGAGATACATTTTGCGCTATAGTTGTAATACCAAGTGCCATATATTCTAACATATCAATATTATCATAACCAAGGATTGAAAAGTCCCGAGGGATATGATAGCCAGCGTCCCGAATACATTTTATTGCACCAAGTGCCATCATATCGCCTGATGTGGTGATTGCTGTTGGTGGATTATCCAGTCCAAGGAGTACCTTCATTGCTTTGTAACCCGAGTCAAAAGAAAACATATTCCCACCTACTAGGTAATCTTCAACCGCCTCTATCCCCTCATTTTTCAGACCTGCGAGATACCCCCGTTTTCTCTCTTGGCCAGCTAGTGCAGTTGCATCTCCAGCTATATGAGCAATCTTTGTATGCCCAAGTCTAGCAAGGTATTCAACTCCCATATATAAACCATGAAAGTCATCTGAATTTACAGAATGAATCTTATTGTCAAAGCTTTCAACTGTTACCGATGGAATATTACTATTGATCAGTTGCTGGATTTCCGGATTATCAAAGTTGGCACAAGCAATAAATACCCCATCGACACCACGAAGCCTGCAATGATCCAAATAAGTCTTAACATTAGACTTACCGATATTTTTGGAAATAAAGATGATATCATAACCGTCCTTTTCAACTTCCTCTTTAAAAAATTCTATAACAGCCCCGAAAAAAGGATGTCTGATACCAAACCCCAATGCTTCATCAAATATAATGCCTATCATTAAACTTCTTTTTGTTGCTAAACTTCGAGCGTTGGCTTTAGGTATATATCCCATATCGTCGGCAGTTTTAAGTATTATTTTTTTTGCATCATCGCTGATGTCTTTATAACCATTGAATGCTTTAGAAACAGTGGTAATTGAATACCCGGTAACCTTTGCGATATCTTTCATCTTAACCATATATAAAGCCTCCATAAGCCCATTATTGTAACAATAATCCATCTAAGCGGATTTTTAACCTATTTACGAAAATCAGATTCTCTTTCGTAAACAATACAAGTATACCAAACTTCGATTTATAAAATTGTCCAAAGTATTAACTCAAATATGCTCTTATAATACCATCAAATCCATTAAATGTCACCATTTTAACTATCAATCTTGACAATCTACCGAAAATTACCATAAAATTATTTCGTTTTATTTTCGAAAACGCTCTTTTTTCTTTAACGAAAGCGTTTTCTGTGATAATATGACTACAAAGAAAGAATTATGAGGTGACTATATGAAAAAAAACCAATGGACTTTTACTGATGAACTAGGCTCTTTTTCAATGAATAATCCCGAATCTATTAATGAATTATATTTTCCTCTATGTAATGAACTGGGCTTGATGTCTTCCATTACGCCAGTTCTACATGGTGATATGAAACAAAACCAACATAACTTCATGCTACTGCCTACCTCACTTGAAGATTTACATAATTCTAAAGCATCAAGGAACTTTTGGCTCTATGTTGAGGACAAGGGTCCTTGGTCTGTTTCAGGCAATTCTGCCATGGCTCATACTAACCGTTTTGATTCAGAGCAGCTTACCAATCGAAAAGTAGACGCCGGTCTTTTGTGGCATCAGGTGACTTATACGGATACTAATATAGGCATTGAATCTAAGATTCTTAACTTTATACCTGTAGATAATAAAGTGGAAATCATGAAGGTAACCATTACAAACATCTCAAAAGATCCACTGATTTTAACACCTACCTCAGCTATTCCAATATATGGAAGAAGTGCTGACAACATTAGAGATCATCGTCATGTTACTTCCCTTGTGAATAGAACTACAGTAAGTAGTAATGGCATCTCGATGCAACCTGTCATTCTATTTGATGAAACTGGTCATAAATACAACCATGTCCGTTACTTTGTATATGGCTCAGACGAAACAGGTGCGGGTCCAATCGGTGTCTTCCCTACTGTAGAAGATTTTATTGGTTCCAAAGGAGATTTAGAATGGCCAGAGGCTGTGGTTACAAACAAGACAGCTACCGATATGTCAGATGTCATCATTGAAGGCAAAGAAACTGTGGCAGCGCTTAGATTCGAACCAGTGACCCTTGCACCTTCTAAGTCCATAGATTACATCATAGTCATGGGTATTGGCACAGACACCGACAATATGAATGATATATTCGAACTATATAACAGTTCTACCAAGGTAGCTCAGGCTTTACAAAAGAATAAAGATCACTGGATAGCGCAAGCAACAAAGGTGACCGTAGAATCCGGACTCTCTGGTTTCTCCAATTGGTTGAAATGGGTAGAAGTTCAACCCGTTTTCAGAAAAATCTTCGGTTGCTCCTTCCTACCATCACATGATTACGGTAAGGGTGGACGCGGCTGGCGTGATTTATGGCAAGATTGCCTCTCCTTAACCCTACTTCAACCTGAAGAAGTTGAGTCCTTACTGATCAACAACTATGGCGGGGTAAGAATCGATGGTACCAATGCAACCATCATTGGAAACGAACCCGGTGAATTCATTGCAGACCGTAATAATATTCCTAGAGTATGGATGGATCATGGTTCATGGCCGTATCTAACTACAAAACTTTATATTGATCAAAGTGGTGATATGGAAATACTTTTGAAAGAGCAGACTTATTTTAGAGATAGCCAAATAAAAAGAGCTAGAGAAAAAGACGATGAGTGGTCACCAAATCAGGGACGTTTCTTAAAAGACAGGTCAGGTTTAATCTACTCGGGCTCCGTTATTGAACATATTCTAGTCCAACACTTAACCAGTTTCTTTAATGTAGGCGAACACAATATCATCCGTCTTGAGGGTGCTGATTGGAATGATACCTTGGATATGGCCAGAGAACGTGGTGAAAGCACGGCGTTTACAGCGTTATATGGTAGCAATCTACTAAGTATCGCCAAGCTTCTTAGAGATTTTAGAGATTCTGCGTCAGTTCAGAATCTGATGCTTTTTGAAGAGTTAGCTATACTTCTTGATAGCAGTAATGATAAAAGTGATTATAATGACATTGACTATAAACACGCCTTACTAGATACATATTTTGACAGTGTATCTGTATCACTTTCCGGTACAAAGCATACTGTTCCAATTGATAGAATTATTGATGATCTTGAAGCAAAAGGTTCTTGGATTATTACACACCTAAGGGAGCAAGAATATATGACTACATCTCAGGGTGATGGCTTCTACAATGGTTATTACAACAATGATGGCGA
>JAQICP010000356.1 GCA_027858555.1 Vallitaleaceae bacterium | reverse complement strand
GTTTGATATTTAATATGCTTTTAAATTTATATACAAACTTTGCCATAATATCACCTGAGTTTCCCTACTAATTATATGTCTAAATCGAATACTTGATTTAGCATCTCAATCTCTTCATCAAAATCATATTTTGCAAAGACATCCTGCATGATAAACGCCTGTATACCTTTAAACCTACTTATTGCATAGTCAATGTCTTCATTGCTACCGGCAGAATAAGCGCCTATATTAATTAGATCTTCCGAGTCTCTATAGATTGCCAGTGTAGCTTTGAATTTATTAGCTAATGCTTTGTGTTCACTAGTAACAACTTCTGACATTACCCTTGATATACTCTGTAGTATATCAATTGCAGGGTATTGATTTCTATTAGCCAATTTTCTATCTAGCACAATATGTCCATCAAGTATACCTCTTGCGGTATCTGTAATTGGTTCGTTCATATCATCACCATCGACCAACACTGTATATAACGCGGTAATAGAGCCAACATCTGAATTCCCAGCTCGTTCTAATAATTTGGGCATAACCGAAAATACAGAAGGTGTATAACCTCTACTAACCGGCGGTTCACCAATAGCAAGTCCGATTTCTCTTTGCGCCATAGAAAACCGAGTTAAAGAGTCCATCATTAAAAGAACATCCTTCCCTTGGTCCCTAAAATATTCCGCTATTGCAGTCGCTGTTTTTGCCGCTTTTTGACGAATGAGTGCCGGTTTGTCTGATGTAGATACAATAACGACAGATCTGGCTAATCCTTCGTCACCTAAATCTCTTTCAATAAATTCCCTGACTTCACGTCCCCGCTCACCAATAAGTGCGATAACGTTTACATCAGCATGGGTATTTCTAGCAATCATACCCATGATGGTGCTTTTACCAACACCTGAACCTGAGAACACACCAACTCTTTGACCTTTTCCTATTGTAAGCAATCCATCTATGGCTTTAATCCCCATTACTAAGGGTTCTGTTATTCGCGTTCGTTTTAATGGGTCTGGCGCTTCACATTCAACATCATACATTACCTGTGAATAAATAGGTGCTTTACCATCGATAGGTTTGCCTAAGCCATCTAAAACCCTACCTAATAAATCAGTACTGACAGAAACTTTTAAGGAGTGCCCCAAAGCTTCAACAGTACTGTCAAGTCCGACACCCACTAAGTCACCGAGGGGCATCAACAATATGCGATTGTCTCTGAATCCAACCACCTCTGCAAAGACACTTCCCTCTTCAGATTGAATCCTGCACACTTCACCCATGGACACATTTGGTCCAATGGATTCTATGGTTAAGCCAACTATTTTACTGACTCTACCAAGATGTTTGATATAGCTTTTTTTTAATATACTTTCATATTTATCATAATCGATACTTAGCATCTATTCACCTAGTTATTCTTTCACTAAACTTTGTTGTATCAAAGTCAATTCTGCTTTTAGGGCTTTGAACTGTGTATCCAGGCTACAATTAATATTACCCATATTAGTTTCAATGATGCAATCGTTTCGAGACAAGTTATAGTCTAGAAGTACCTCTGTAGTGGTACGTGCACTCATGTTCTTGAATATCTTGGATTGATTTTGTATAACACTGTCAAAGTCTGCTTCACTAACTTTTACTACGATATGGCCGGTAAGTTCCAGTTCTTCAAATCCTTTTTTGATTATGAACGAGATTACTTCCTCTTCAACTGTGCAGTAGCCTATCATTTTTTCCACCAGGCTGATTACTAATCCAACCATTTTTGGTTCAATAGCGTTAACCAAAGATTTATATGCTTCTACCTCAGCTTCTCTTTCAGCTAAAAACTGTTCTTGGTCTTTTTGAAGTTCCCCGTCAGCTTCTTGCTTTCCCCTTAGATACCCTTCTTCTTGAGCCTTCTCTAGAATCATCTCAGCTTCAATTTCTGCAGTTTCTTTGGCTTTTTCAATAATCAAATAAGCCTTATGCTTTGCTTCTTCTATAATATCTTCTTCAGAGAGTTGCTCAACTTCTGGAGCACTTATATCCTGAGTTAATGCCGCGTTTTCGGGGCTCGCTTGCTCAAATTGATCGTTTTCGTTCTCACTCTCTACTTGTTCTTCTTCTTCTTCTTCTTCTTCGTCCACCACTTTATTGACAATTCTTTTGTGTCGATTATCTATTGTCTCAATAGGTTTTTTTTGATCCATTATGGAAACGAAATCCGACTTGATTATCTTTGAATTAGACAATGATTTCATCACCTCCACCTCTGGAAATTACAATTTCTCCTGCGTCTTCTAGCTTACGAATGATATTAACAATCTTTTGTTGTGCTTCTTCCACATCTTTAAGACGAACTGGTCCCATATACTCCATATCTTCTCTAATCATCGTTGCGAGACGTTTTGATAAGTTATTGAAAATAACATTTTGAACTTCTTCAATTGAACCTTTGAGTGCCATTGCCAGGTCATTGTTGTCCACTTCACGTAAAATTCTTTGAATAGCACGATCATCAAGTGACAAAATATTTTCAAAGATAAACATTTTCTTCTTAATTTCTTCAGCGAGTTCCGTAGCTTCTATCTCAAGGGTTTCCATAATATGTTTTTCAGTACTTCTATCAACCGAATTCAAGATTTGGACAATAGCATCCACACCACCAACAATGGTATAATCTTGCGTTACCAATGATGATAGTTTTTTCTCCAAGACCTCTTCCACATCTTTAATGACATCAGGTGATGTTCTGTCCATCTGCGCAATTCTTCTAGCAACATCCGCCTGTTTTTCTTGTGGAAGAGCAGCAAGTACCATGGCAGACTGTTGCGAATTTAAGTAGGATAATATCAAAGCGATGGTCTGATTATGCTCGTCTTGAATAAAGTTAAGGAGTTGTGACGGTTCAGTTTTACGAATGAATTCAAATGGCCTAACTTGTAAGTTAGCAGTTAGTCGACCAATAACTTCCATCGCTTTATCAGAACCTAGTGCCTTCTCAAGAAGTTCTTTGGCATAACCGATACCGCCTTCTTCGATATATTGTTGCGCCAAGCATATTTCATAAAATTCATTAAGTACAAATTCTTTTTCGGCAGGTGAAACACTTCTTGTGTTTGCTATTTCTAATGTAATCGCTTCTATCTCTTCTTCCTTAAGGTGCTTAAATATCTCTGATGATTTTTCTGGACCTAAAGTGATTAGAAGTATTGATGCTTTTTGAACGCCCTTCATGCTAGTATCTTTAGCCATAATATCACTCCCAATCTTCATTAATCCAGTTACGTAAAAGTAACGCTACTGCTTCTGGATTAGTATCAACAAATTTTTCAAGCTGCTTTCTTATATCTGATTTATCATTTAATTCTATATCTTCTAACACATGTTTTCCTTTAGTTGATTCCAACATATCTTCAACCGATAATTCCGGTTCAATTTCTTCGATATCCATAGGCTCAGTACCTTTATATACAGCATAAACCAATAGGCCAATCAATATGATGATTAAAGCTATTGGCAAATAACTAAGTAACTTGAACTCTTTTACTTCTTTTGATATAAATAGTGGGCGGTCGTAGGATATAACGGATATATCACTGATGCCAGACCCAGTTTTCATAAGATCCACTATAGCCGGATCAACCACTAGCGCTATGGGTATGTCGTTCTCTGCTATGTATTGTTCCCAAGTCATATCTACCAGTAACCCATTAGCTTCTACATCAGCTTCATATACATAAGTAATCTTATTGAGTGCTACTGACATTTTTGATGCATCATAATTCACATCACCTACCCGCTTAATAATCGAAGTGACTAATTTATCATTATTGTATGTTTTTTCAGTAGTAGTTGCAATAGATGAAGAAATCGCAGTGCCATCAACAGGATAGGTAGTCGTCCCACTGTTGGAATCAGTTCCCGGCACACCACCACTATCTGAGTTAGTTCCTTCTGAACTCGAATCATATTCCGAGTCAACCGGGCCTGCTTCATAATCCTCAGATACAGATGACTGCTCATCAAAATCAACATCTAAAGTGATGTTGATAGCTACGTCATCATATAAACCAAAAGATAGTAATTGTTGGGTCATGTCATTACGTATGATTTGTTTTAACATCTCAACGTACTCAAGCTGACTGCTTACATTCCCAGACATTCCCTCCGCTTCTGTGCCATCGTACAACACATCTCCCGTGGTGGTGATAATGGATATATTCGCAGGTTCTAGATTCGGCACCGAGTTCTTCAAGGAACTAACAATTCCCATGACCGATTTATCATTAAGTCCTGAAACCAACTCTAAGGTAATTGATGCAGAACTTTGTTTATCTTCTTCAAAAACAGCAAGGGTAGTTTCACCGATGTAAAGCTTGACATATGCTTTTTTAACTGCATCAAGCACCTCAATCTTTTGATTGAGTTCTCCTTCAAAAGCTAATTGGGCTTTTAAGGCCTTTTCAGACTGTGTTGTTGACAATGTATTGGTAAGTGCTTGATCATACGTCATAATAGCATCAGAAATAACACCAAGATCTGCCATAATGATAGACACTTGGTCCTGTTTCTTCTCGTCAACATATAATGTTGTAGCATCATCACTGATTCTATACACAATCTCACCATCTTCTAATGCTGCTCTGATTTCACTCATTTCACCAGCACTGATGTCTGACTTGAATTTTATCATTGATGGTCTGCCTAGTAGAATCCCTAAAATCACAAGTGCAATGATACCCACCACTACTGCACTGACAATCTGGATTTTGTTCTTGGTTGATAACTTGCCCCAATACTCAGTTATCTGTCCTGTTATCCGTCCAATAAACTCTTGCATAACATTACTCCTTACCCATATTAAAAGCCTATATTAATTCAAAATATTAATCATGTATACTTCTATGCGAACTTTTTTGGTGAACTTTCAGATGATTTAAATCTGCATTCTCATGATCTCATTGTATGCGTCTAAAAACTTGTCGCGCAATTGTACGGTATATTGTAATGCCATACTAGCTTTTTCTTGAGCTATCATGACTTCATGGATAGAATCCACTTTTCCAAGTGTAAAGTCCAACGCCAATTGATCAGCGTTAGCTATCTGGTTGTTGGTATCACTAAGTAATTGCATGGCACCATCAAGCACACTACCAAATTCACTTTCGCCCACTAATTTCCCCGCCGTGTTGCTGCCGCCTGCTTTGACACCCCCAAGACCGCTAATATCTATATTGGCAATTTTTGCTAATTCATTAATCCCCATACAAACACTCCTATCTGACTATATTAAGCATCTACTACTATAAATATGTATCCTTTTCAAATGCTAGTATCAACCACCGATTTCAAGTGCTTTTGATAACATGCCTTTATTGGCATTAAATGCTGTTACATTTGCTTCATAGGCACGGTTTGCATCTATAAGATTTGTCATCTCTTCGAGGGCATTCACGTTAGGCATCTGTACATAACCGCTGGCATCTGCATCAGGGTGTGTTGGATCGTAAACTGTGGTGAACGGACTCTGATCTGCTATAATCCGTGAAACTTTAACGCCGCCTATGGTATTTCTTTTCATATGACTGTCAAATACACTTCTAAAGGTATCTGCTGATCCTATTTCTTCAAAAACAACAGTCTTTCGTCTATAGGGTCCGCCTGTGTCTGTATGTGTCGTATTAACATTCGCTATGTTTTGAGATATTGTGTCCATTCTAAGTCTCTGAGCTGTCATTCCTGTTGCACTAATATTCATAGAAGTAAAAACTGACATTTTATCACCTCACTGGATTATCGAAGGACTATATTAAGTCTATCGAAATTATATTTTACTTGCGCTGTTAATGTATCGTATTTTAATTGATTTTGTGCCAAGTACGCCATTTCAACATCAATGTCCACATTGTTACCGTCTAGACGATAACTTGAAGCTGTATGATCTGTATATACTTTTGGTTCAATGCGTCTAACACCTTCAAGGTCAAGTTTGCCATTCTTTCTCATGTAGTCATTCAAATAGCTTTCAAATGCAACGTCTTTTCTACTATACTCAGGTGTGTCAATGTTAGCAATATTTTGACCAATCACTTCATTACGTTTCCATGTGGCATCAAGTGCCTTAGCTAATATATCTGTTGTCCCATACATTCTGCTATTAGTTATGTTATTATTGATCATCAAAAACCCGCCTTTCTTGTACTTCACCAAGTGATAATAACTGTGGTTCTAGAAACTCGCACATATCTTCACATAACCGTAACCACTTATATATATTAATTTTCGGTATATACCGAATAATCATTAGTAGCGCTTTACTTTCTTTCGATCATGAAATGACCGAATATACATCTATACACCATATATTGTATCACGACTTATCTATAGATACAATATATACATATTAAAAATCTGAATTTTATAGACAATTCCTGAATATTAACAGATATTAGGTCAAATTACCTAAAAAGAGAGCATGGTTTTGA
>JAQICP010000313.1 GCA_027858555.1 Vallitaleaceae bacterium | reverse complement strand
GTATAACATCGTTATCTGCTACTAAGGTTGAGCATGTGAATGAAGATTATTCTACTTATACAATTGAATTTGTGGATGAAGGAGAATATGAAGTTAAAGTCAATGCAATAAACCAAGCTACAGCAGCTAATAAAGCAATTGCTTTTGAGATTGATAAGACAGTACCAACCATTACAATTAGTGGTGTATCAGATGGACAAACTATAACAACACAACCTACTATCATCTATTCATCACAAGATACTGTATCAGCTACATTAGCAAAAGATGGTGGTGCTGCACAAGCTATTGGAAGTAATTATAAAGTAACTGAAAACGGTAGTTATGCCTTTGTTGTTTCAGCAGTAGACAACGCTGGCAACACCAATGTTAGATCTATAAACTTTACAGTGAATATCTCAGTAGTGAACCCAGGTGGCGGTGGCGGTGGCGTAGTTCCTGCACCAATTCCTGTGCCAGTTACAGATCTTCCAGTTGTTGAACCAATTGAGGAAACTAAAGTAATTGGAATAGAAGATAAAGTTATCTTTGAAGAGGTTCAAATAACAATGGACCTAACTGAAACAGTAATGACTGTGGGTACAGAAATTACAGTTAAGTCATATGAGAAAACAAGTGATGCAGAAGGATTATCATTATCTGTAGAAAATGGTATGATTATAAAAATTGCTTCTGAGATTTATGAATTTAATGCATCAGAAGAGTTTGAAGGACAGATTGAGATTACAATACCATATGATCCAACAAAGGTAACTGATCCTAAGAAATTAACAGTTTCAACTTACGATGAAAAACTTGGTAAGTGGAAGTTGATTGGAGGAAAAGTTAATACAACAGATCATACAATCACCTTTAAAACAACACATTTTTCATATTATACAATCTTAGAAGGAACTAAAACTTTTAAGGATTTAGGTGGATTTAGCTGGGCTAAAGATGTTATTAATATCTTAGCTTCAAGAGGTGCTATCTCAGGATATAACGTGGATTCATTTAAACCAGGAAATCTTGTGACAAGAGCGGAATTTGCATCTATTCTAGTTAAGGCTCTTAACATGGAAGAAGGAGAAAATACCGTTCAGTTTAAGGATGTACACGGTGAATGGTATGCTGATGTAATAGCAATAGCAGCGTCAAATAATGTTATGAGCGGTTACAATGGATATGCTAACCCTAATGCCTATATTACTCGAGAAGAAATGGTAGTGATGATTATGAATGCATATGTTATTGAAATGAACCTAGATAATATTGACGATACTATATGTACCTTTGATGATAAAAACACCATTAGTAATTGGTCTATGAATTCAGTGGTAAATGCTGCTGAACTAGGAATTATTTCAGGAAAAGGAAATAATCAATTTGCACCAAAAGATAATTCCACTAGAGCAGAAGCAGCTACAGTTGTTTATAACTTAATGGTAAATTTTGGAATATTTGAATAAGCGAAAAATGAGGATTAAATCATTTGGTAGTTTTGAAGTGCATTAGGATTCATATTTTACCAAGAAGTAAAGGAATATGATATTAGATTTTTTTACAATGACATTCAAAATCAAAGAGCTATAATCAAACTAACTTAGTTTGACTATAGCTCTTTACCATGTCAGCACCTTCTAATTGACTTTCATTCTCATTTAATCGTAAGCGTCAAAGAATCGACACCTTGCAAAGTTAAAGCCTAGGCACACTTGTATCATGACCTAGGCTTCTCTTAATTCGTTTTTTGAACTTTTAGATATTCTGGCAATTGTTTTGACCAAGGCATATGATTTAACAATTCATCTTGAGCTTCTAAACCATTTCTTTTACAAACAACATCCATCAGATAAATCAAATACTTTTCCACTATCAATCCATTGGCTTTCGCGGTCTCTATTATACTGTAGAGTAATGCACTTGCCGCGGCACCTTTTTTTGTGTTTGAAAACAGCCAATTCTTTCTGCCAATAACAAATGGCTTGATAGCTCTCTCAGCGCCATTATTATCGATTTCTAAGCGACCATCTTCTAGAATCAAGTCAAAACTTGATAATAGTTTTTGTGTGTATAGTAACGCTTTACCTAAAGGACTTTGCGGTAGCGCATCTGGTATGTCTTGTTCAAGATATACTTTGAACGCTTTTAATACAGGAGCTGTTCTTTGAATTCTAATTTCTTTTCGCTTTTGAAAGTAATCTTCATCTGATTGATATAATTCTCTAATCTCTTGTTCAATCGCATATAATTGCTCGCAATAATTAAAGCCAATGACCGCTCTTGATGTCTTTAGCATCTCTTTATCTAAGGTAATCACTATTTCATGGAATTTTCGTCTGATATGAGCTAAACAATATAAACGATTAATCTTGTCTACTTGATTATAACCACTGTAACCATCTGTTTGTAATACTCCCTCAAAACCATCTAAGAATTTCTTGGGGCAACTACCAGACCTGGTTTTTTGATAGTCATAGATGATTATAGGTGCCTCTCTAGTACCGGTTTTGTATAACCACATGTACTTCTTACCTTTGGCATCCATCCCTTTTTCATCAAGCACTTGAACGGTCGTTTCATCAGCTTGAATATAAGTTCTTTTGAGCAATTCACGGGTCATTAGTTCATGTACAACACCTAATTCTTTAGCAGCACCAACAACCCAGTTAGATAAGGTCTGCCTTGAAAGTGTGGCTCCCATCATTGAGAAGTATTGTTCCTGTCTATATAATGGTAGGGCATGTTGGTATTTTAAGATGATCGTATGGGCTAGTAATTCATTTGAAGCCATACTTTTATGTAATAATGTTTCGGGTGCTTTAGTCGTTATAATATTAGCCTTATTATCTACTTCTTCACAGGAAGTACAGGCATAACTATAAGTTCGGTGTTCTTCAATATATAATTTTGCTGGCTGATACTTCAAGACTTCTTTAGAGGTAAATCCGATTTCCTTGCGCTCAGTTTGACAACAGTCACAGGCTAAATCTTCCACTTCCAGCTTGTGGTCAATTACCACTTTCTCTAAATTTGCTAATCGATCCTTCTTGCCAACTGTTGCTTTTTTTATTCTTGTGTAAGTGATTTCTTCAGTGGTTGGTTCGGCCTCTTTTGTATCGCTAAACTTTTCAGCTTCATCAAAAATAGACAGCTGGCCATAAGCCATCTGTTCGCTAGATTGTCCAAACATCTTTCTGTTTTTATTCAGAATCTGACCTTTAAGGACATCATTTTCATTTTTGAGCTTTTGGATCTCTATTTCCATAGATTCGATTTCTTTATCTTTAACATCTAATTTTAATAGAAGTGTTTTGGTTTTTTCATCTAATGTATCATTGAATTCTGTTGCTAAAAAAGTCTTCATTCTTATGTCCTCTGTGGTGTATTTTATCTTCTTTATTATACCACAAAAGCCTTGATTTATATAGCTTTACAAGGCTTTTTTTAAACTTTTTTACTGCATTTTTTAACACTATTTATGCCCACTGAATTTATACCCTAATAGTGATTTTTCCCTTTGATTGCATCAAATTTCGAATGAATTCTTAACTCATAGCCTTTCAGTAGCCACTCTAAATCTTGTTTAGTTACCATCAAAGCTTCAGCCTCATCCTTTGGCCACTTAAGGCATCCATTTTCTAGACGATAATAGTAGAGCCAAAAGCCTTCATCAAAATGCAGGATTTTCAATCGATTCCTTTGCCGATTACAAAAAACAAACAACGCATTTTCAAAAGGATCCATTTTTAGCTGGTGGGTTACAATAGAAGAAAGTCCATTAATACTTTTGCGTAAATCAGTATATCCGCTAGCGATATACACTTTTGTCACTAGCGCTAAGTTAAGCATATCTAACGAACTCCTTTAACAATATTTAGTACAAATGATTCTGTTGGATTAATAACTCGAATAACTACTTGACCTGAATTGATAACTAACTCCATTGGTGTAGCAATATTTTGATTAGAATATTCTGATGGATTGCAAGTTTCGGTTTTTATAGGTTCATCTACTAGTTGATATAGTTTTGGTTCACTATCAGATTTAAAAAGTCGTTTTTTAACATAAAAGCTATTAATATTTATTTGCTCTTGGTTACAAAACTCTTTATTTGTTCCGTCGAAAGTTTGATGTCTGTCAAATATCGCCTTCCAGTCTTTACTTACTAATTTTTCATTATTCATAAATATGAACCTCCGATTTTTATTTTAAGCTTATCAGAGGTTCATGGGATTTGTTAGGTGTCGATTCTTTGACGCTTACCATTAATCGAGGAAGATCCAGGTCTTAACGGAGATATGAAATATGTAGCAATAGATACTAGTACTCTAACGGGATGTTCTGAAGAAGAAATTTCAGAAATTATGGATTATTTTACAAAGTATGAAGTTGAAGTGATTGATGAATCATTTGAATCACTTGAAGATAAAGGAATGGTCTCAGAATATAATGATATTGAAGGGATATTGTTGACAATTACTGGAATTGAAGAGAACACAAGCAATAAGATTGTAATTG
>JAQICP010000278.1 GCA_027858555.1 Vallitaleaceae bacterium | reverse complement strand
AACAAGACAATCGTTAATTAATTACTTTTTCACGGCATGCTACATACTAGGTGAGATATGAATTATTGGTCGAAATTATACCGGAATAGAAAAGTCAGCCATAAGATATTTATTGTCTACATCATACTCATAGCAGTAACGATAGTTCTTCTAAGTACTATCGTAATTTCTGTATCATCAAATGCCATCGAAGAATTGGCGGATTCCAACACCTTGCAAATGATCAAGCAGGTCAATGCCAGTATTGAACTCTACATAGAAGAATATGAAAACATTATCTATTATATATCAGAGAATGATGAAGTGCATCGATTCCTTAATGATGAAGAAAATCATAAGGGAATAGAGGCTTTGAGCATATATGAAAGTCGCAACAAAGGTATTGTTGGCTTAGTGGTTGTCAGTAATGATGATCGCATATTAAGTGATTCAATGGAAAGAATTTCTAGAGATCCACTTATGGAAGAAGATTGGTACATACGAGCATTGAACAATCCAACTGCATTTCAAGTCATCAGTAATCCTGTCGGTCGCAATGTCAGGATACTTGATACAAATACAAGTGCAGATGATGTCGTGAGTTTAAGCAAGGCTATCATTAATGAAAACGGAGCGTTTATCGGTGTTATCTTGATGGATGTCCATGTAAGTATTTTTGAAGCAGTCATTGAAGATACGGTTATCGGGAAAAGTGGTTTTGTATTTATGATGGATAGTGACAATAAGATTGTATATACAAAAGTGAATGATATAGTTTATCGTATCAAACCTGAGATATTTGAATATAATAAGAATGGTACGACTGTTCAGATATATGATAGTCGATACAAGGTTATTTCGGAAGATTCTGATTATCTAGGGTGGAAATTTATTGGTGTGTTTTCACTAGAGGAAGAATTGGCTTCGGTAAATTACATTCGGATTTTCATATTAATAGCAACAGGCATACTGATTGTTTTATCATTCTTCATCTCATATATACTATCAAATACGATAACTAAGCCCATAGCAAAATTAAAAGAACTTATGTATAGAGCAGAAAAAGGGGAGTTAGATGTGTATTTTGAGAGTGACTATGATGATGAGATCGGAGAATTAGGACATAGATTTAATGCTATGATTAATTCTATGAATGAGCTAATAGAGATGGTGTACTCAGAGCAAAAGCAAAAACGTGAAGCAGAGCTAGAGATATTTCGAGCTCAAATTAAGCCTCACTTTCTCTATAATACATTAGATACCATACATTGGTTAATTAAGGAAGAGAAGAATGATGAAGCGGTTAAGGTTGTTATAGCGTTAACCAGACTATTTAGAATCTCACTCAGCAAAGGAAAAGAACATATTTTATTGAATGATGAATTAAAACATGTGGAAAGCTATTTAACTGTCCAATCTGTTAGGTATGAAGATCAATTTGACTATACGATAGTATGCGATGCACACATAAGACAATTAACGATTACCAAATTAATTCTACAACCTATTGTGGAAAACTCTCTCTATCATGGTATCAAAGAAAAACGTGGAAAAGGTCATATTGGTATCAATATATCCATAGATGAACATGTGATATGTATAGAAGTGACGGATGATGGCGTTGGTATGAGTGAAGAACAAGTCATACATATCAATGATGTTCTAGATAATAAAAAAATGAAGATTAATGAATATGGATTAATTAATGTGAATGAAAAAATTAAGTTATCCTTTGGTTCAGCTTATGGGGTCCAGGTTGCTAGCAAACTGGGATATGGGACAACGGTCATAATTAGGCATCCAATTATATGATGAAAGTGAGATTATTATGTATAAGATGATTATTGCAGATGATGAAAACATTATACGAAGAGGACTTAAAAATGCTCTTGATTGGCAGAGCCTTGATGTTCATATTATTGGGGAAGCTGAAGATGGTGAGATGGCTTATAACTTATGTACTAAGTTAAAACCTGACATTGTTTTAGTAGATATATGTATGCCTTTTTTAAGCGGGCTTGAATTAATCGAGAAAATTAATTCAGAGTCACCAGAAACTTATATGATTATTATATCTGGTCACGATGAATTTGAGTATGCTCAAAAGGCAGTTAAGCTAAAAGTAGCTGATTATATATTAAAGCCCGTTGATGAAGAAGAATTGGCAAGAGTCATCACAAAGGTTATTGGTCAGATGGAGGTATCTAACAATCTAGACAACTTCCATAAGATTAGAAACAGGGCTTTTGATAAGAATTATGATCAGATTAAAGATAAATATATGGAAGAATATCTTAGTGGCCGAATACGTTATAACGCTGAGGAGTTTGAATTTTATAATGAACAATTCGAAAATAAAATAGGCATGTTGATTATTCGGCCAATAAACCATGTGAATATATATGAGAAAAATTATGTTTTTGACAATGAGCTACTGGGATTTTCAGTTCATAATATTGTAAGTGAACTTGCAGAAAGCTTTAAAAGTAAAATTGTATTTCGGATTAAAGAACAATTTATTATAGCCCTAATCGATGTGGAGGATTATTCTGCCTGTGAAATGCTCAGTGCTGAAATTGAACATCAATTGATGGAACTACTTCACAGAGAGTGTTACATAAAATATCAGATTGTTGAAGATATTATTGAGCTTCCAGAAGTATATAACCAGATTATCATGCGAATTGAATCTGATTTTGAATATACACCAGTTGTATTTCGGGCTAAAAGATATATTGAACAACATTTTGAAGATCCTGAGTTGTCATTAATAGAAGTTGCGAATCATGTGAGAATGAATCCTACTTATCTAAGCAGATTTTTGAAGTATGAAGTAGGCCATTCCTTTGTAGAGTAACTGACAAAAATAAGAATAGCCAAAGCGGTAGATTTATTGGAACTAAAAAGTCTTAAAGTATATGAAGTTGCCAATCAAGTGGGTTATAAATCACAACATTATTTTTGTAAAGCGTTCAAAAAAGTTAAAGGCGTATCACCTAAACATTTTAAAAGTGTTTATCGTTCCTAGGAGGTTTATATGAGAGGTTTACTAAAATGGGTTGTACTTATAGTTATTGTGGTATTTGGCATAGTTATATTCAGACAAAATCTGAAACCAAAAGAAGCCCCCTTTTTTGTTATTGGTGTTTCACAACCCAATCTAACGGAACCATGGCGA
>JAQICP010000235.1 GCA_027858555.1 Vallitaleaceae bacterium | reverse complement strand
GTTTTAGTGATGTTACTGATGTGGTAAGGCTATACGACTTACCAAGCTATGTCATCCTCTCTTATGAAAAATACGATGCTGATGGTTGGAATTCTAATGTGGATGGCCAAACTGATGGTACTAAGGCTGGTGGTAAATGGAGTAATTATGACGACCAATTACCATTATATGATGTTAATGGAAGTGAGCTTACTTACAAAGAATTCGATGTAAATAATAAGGTTGAGGGCCAGTCAAGAGATGCCCAGAGATTTGTAGTTGGAAGCGATCATTCTGTCTATTATACCATTGATCATTATGATAGCTTTGTAAAGATTATAGAATAGAGGTCATATGAGAGAAATAATCAGCAAATCCGAAAGCATAGCCATTAGCAAGCTTTACAAGAAAGACAAACAATGTTGCCTTATAGAATTAAATGGCAAGAAGTTAAAAACCAGATTTTTGTATTTTGAAAAACTAAAGAAAAAACTGCAACTAAATGACAGTTTTTCCAATAATTTGAATGCTTATAGCGATATGATGCGTGATGCATATACCTATTATAATAAAGAAAAGATCATATTTCTCATAAAACATTACCGCCATTTTTTAGAAGATGATCCTGGCAAAGATACCATTGAAAAGATTTTTGATGATGCTATCATCCCCTATTTTGAAACAGAAATTGAGCACATGACACAAAACGGTACTGCGCGAGCAATTCATGTCTACTGCGTCATGTAATATTACTGCACATCATCTTTCCTTCGTTTATAAGCCTTATCACCATACATACGTTTATCAGCTACTGCTATCATGTCATCCACATCATTATGTTGCTTATGGTCATATATGCAGTAACCCATGCTTATACTGAGCTTGTATTGTCTTTTCATTGAGATTGTATTTTGTTCAAATAGATCTTTAATCAGTTTGATCTTTTCAAGAACTTTTGCTTTTTGAGTCATGTTTTTAAGTATGATTATAAATTCATCGCCACCCATTCTAGCTAAGATATCATCTTCACCTAGTAACCCTCGTAGAATTTCAGTTGTGGCCAATATAGCCTCATCACCAGTTTGATGGCCATAGGTGTCATTGATATCCTTAAACTTATCCAAATCACAAAAAAACAAAGTAAAAGTTTCTTTATTCGTCTTAGCCTCTCCTACCAACATTTCAACACGCTGATAGAATCCTCTTCTGTTTAATAACCCGGTCAACTCATCGTGTAGTGATAGAAGCAGTAATTTATCATGAGTTTCAGTAAGAACTTTCTCTGATGCTATTCTATTTCTATATAGAACCGTATTTCTGATGGTATTACTTATCAATTCTCGGAGTGTTTCGTATAACAATAAATCCACTGCATCCAAACTTGCTATTATATAACCATATTGATGGGTGTCATTGAATAGCGCCATGCATATGAAATCGTATCGCTCTTGTTGCTTAATATATTGAAGTGGTAGTATACCCTCGGTATTAAAAACAGTTGATTCTTGTTTTATACCATTATGATATAACAATCCTCCCGTTATACTTGTAGGTATTTCAAAGTCTTTTCCTTCCACATTAAGAACTGGTTCATCATACACACAGATATAACATTGTGATATGCCATAGTCTGGTAGGATATCATACACACTGTCGTATAGATCATCTAATTCTCTAATATCATTCAATCTTTTAATAGCTGATCTAGACATCAAATACATCATATGAAAATCATACTGGTAATTAACTTCTTTCCTTATCAGCTGATTGCCTGTTAACGCAATACTTTTGTAGAATATATCTTCAAGTTGTTGTCTTACCTTGCTATCACCGGTCACCTTCAATGCATATTCTCTAAGCCTATTCATAAATCCAGACCACGACCCATTCACTTTTTTTCATTAATCTCATATGAAATCAAACTATAATAACCGTCATTAAAATGATTAGTGTTAGATAATGAGTGAACATCCTCCATGAGCATATCCAGTAGTCTCGTTATTCGTTGGTAAAAATCTCCTTTTATGCTTTTGGACAATGTCAACTGACTCATCAAGACAGGTATGACAAATTCTTTGTTCTTCATAAATTCTTCTTCAAATGCATCCGCAGCATACATTCTATTCGTTTTGATATTTTCATCATATTGGGTCCTAGTATCTAATTCACTGACTACCATATTAAAACATCCACAAGATTCTCTTACGACTATCTCACTAGTCACATATGTTATAGGACCTACTTCTATTCCTGAAAATATCTTTTCAAACTGACTCATAGCTATATCGCATATCTTATCAATTGGCTGTGTAACTGTTGTAAATGAAGGATAAAACGCAGTTGATATCTCAAGATTATCGAACCCACATATGGCTACATCTTCAGGCACTTTGATTCCTTTTTCAGACAATCTTAAAAAGACCCCTGCCGCCATGATATCATTGGCACATATAATGGCTTTAGGCATATTGTCTTGATCTTTCAAAAACTGGTCAACAGCTTGAATACCTGTTCCTTGCAAACAATCGCCTTCGTAAAATAGATGCTGTTTGACACCATATTTTTTAAGTACTTCTAAGAATCCGTCATATCTATCTCTAGCTTCATTATTACCCATAGGTCCAGAAATGTAGGCAAGTTTACGATAACCATGTAACCCTACCATATGTTCAACAATGTCCTTTGATGCTTGTTTATTATCAAGACATATGGCATGGGCTGCCTCAATTGGTATTGCTAAGCTGATAATTGGTTTGCCTGCATATTTTTCTTTAAGATCTTCAACACCATGGTTGTTGTAATATATATCAAGGGAATTAAGTACAAAAATAACACCGTCTATATGCGTAGAAGCTAATAAGTTAAACACTGTATTATATTGACTATCTGTATTTTCTTTATAACGAAGTGCCTGTCCCGAAACAAATATGATATTGAAGTCTCTTTCATCAGCACTACTTCTAATCATCTTGACTAGCTCTTTTTGAAAGATGCCATCCATAGTATCTATAACAACACCAATAGTTTTCCTCTTATACATATCCACACCTCTTTTATTATTCTTTGCTAGAACCCATTATCCTATAACTATTATATCACTTTCAACTAGTAATTTACTAGTCTAGAATTCTGATGACTGGCATATCAAAAAAATAGCTAAAACATTTTTAGTATTAGCTTTACCGCTATATGTTCCCTATTGCTCGTGACTGTCAACATCTACAACATCTTTAATATCAGGCTCTTCAGGTATTACAATTAAGCATATTATATATACTAAAAACCCAGTTCCAAGTGCAAACAGTGCTATTAACCACAAAATCCTAATGACTACAGGATCGACATTAAAATATTCTCCAACACCACCACACACACCACCAATAACCCGATTTTTTTTGCTCTTGTATAATCTTTTGCTCATAATATCACCTCCGTTCATTATCATATATTTTTTATTAATAT
>JAQICP010000198.1 GCA_027858555.1 Vallitaleaceae bacterium | reverse complement strand
GGCCTTACCATTACTGAAAGAAGTCATTAATCTAATTTCTGGATTTTCTATATCAAGGATGAATTTGTTGGCAATCATCTCTACTGGATGGGCTATATTCGTTGCACCTGCAAGTTCATATAGTTGTATACCTATATTATCTCATAAATTCAAAAAGCTGACAATCTAGAATACTCAATATACCTTGCATATCCAAACACGTTATATTAAAATAAAGTAGAAGGGTATTTAATAAAACTATGACCATAGAATTGGGGGATTACATGAAAAATGTACTAGTAACCTATTATTCCAAAACAAATACGACTAAAATGATAGCTGAAAAAATCGGCGAGCTGATAAGCAGCGAATCATTAAAAGTATCAATACAGCCTATCGAAGCGACTACTCGGTTGTCAGATTACGATGGTGTCATTATTGGTGCGCCAATACACGGCATGAGATGGGCTACAGAAATTGTCGACTATATCAATCTACATGCTTCTGAATTAAAAGACATAAAGACTGCTTATTTCTTTAGTTCCTATATTATAAAAACAGGTAGTGGCTTTTGGAGAAGAGCTATCACCAAGAGTCTTGATACAGTTAATGAACTAATTTCACCTATACAAAAGGGTAAATTCGGCGGACGTGTCGAAAAGGTTTTTGGGGGATTTCCCCGTCTGATTTTCGGGATTAAAAAGAGCTCACCCATTGATGTTGTGGACTGGGAAGAAGTTGCCGCCTTTGCGGATCTATTAAAGGTTGAATTGTAACAAACTATTACCATACAATTTCAAATACAGCACCGTCATGATTATAGGCAGTGATTTTACCGCCTGTTGCTTCAACATATTGTTTGACGATAGATAAGCCAAGGCCTGTATTACCATGGCGTCCCTTAACAAATCGGTCAAACAGGCTATCCATGATCTGTGGTTCTATGCCATCACCATCATCACTGATGGTGATTTTTGTTTCTTGATTTAATCCATTGTTCTGATAATTAATGGTTATGTTAGCCCTGGCATATCAACAGGCGTTCTGAATAATATTATCCATGATAATCTGTAAAGCCGTCCTGTTAAAATTAAACGTAGCTTGACTGCCTTGATAATCCAATTGAATGTTTTTGTGTATGTTTTTATGTAAATCACCAATAAAGCCTTTCATATCTATTTCTTCCGGTTCAAGATCTTCAAGTTCTATAATCTCAGCCTTGCTAGACCTGATCATCTGATCTATCAGGGTTTTAATGCGCTGGGTTTCATTAACTACCATATGACTTGCTTCGACCTCAGAATATATCTGATCTTCCAATCCTTCCATATATCCTTGAATATTCATCAAAGGACTCTTTAATTCGTGAGATGCATTTTGAAAGAAACGGTTGTGTATAATCCGTTGTTGCATCCTTTTTTCTCGCGCTTTATTATGAACATCACCTATGGCTTTCCAATCACTACGATTATCCAGAACCAGTGCTTCATCATGTTCTAACGCATTCATTATTTTTTTCAAAGGTTTATTAACAAGTAGATGGATCACCAGAAGAAATATGAACACTATTATAATGCCAAGTGTAATACTGCTGATTAATGCCGCTTTGAATATATCATTCAAGCGTTCAATTTCACTATTCTTCTGTGCAACTAAAACATGGGCAACTACTTCTTGATTCTTATTATAGATTGGTGCTTGGGAGGTAATGACCTGGTCATCTTGAAGAAACTTTCGAATACGCAGGTCTGTAAAATTCGAATAGATAACCCGTTTATTAAGTGTAAGAATCGATACCTGAATATCCATCATATCAATAACTGTCTTGACTTCATCGGATATGGCGCCCGCCTGAATTTTTAAAGACAGATAATCAGCCAATTGATCAGCTTTGTTTTTTGTCTCAATTCTAGATGTGCTGTTAATTAGTTTGGTGGTGTTTTTGTATAATACCAAACTATTGATGCCCACCGTTACAATAAGGATAATCAGTAGAATTACTGTAAGCTTTCTATTTAACTTATTCATATAAGCGATACCCCACTCCCCATACGGTTTCTATGTTGACGTCCAGTTTTTTACGAAGTCGTTTAACGATATCGTCTACCATTCTTGTCTGTCCTAGGGCGTCATATCCCCAAACCTTCTCAATAATCGTATCTCTTGGCAATACCCGGTTCGTGTTTCGCATCATATATACAAGAAGCTCATATTCTTTTAATGTTAAGGTTACCACTGTTTCTAGATCTTTTACCACCATGGTCATGGTGTTGACTTCAATTCTGCCTATTTTGAGAACTTCGGTCTTTGTATCACTCGGTTGCTCATAAGCCCTTTTAAGGAGGCGTTTTGCTCTAGCAACCAATTCCCTTGGACTGAATGGTTTTGTCATATAATCATCCCCACCTATCTCAATACCATATATTCTGTCAAACTCATCTGCCTTAGCTGTAACAAATATAATCGGAATATCTTTATAAGCCTTGATCTCCTTCAATAAATCAAAGCCATTACTGTGACCGATCATAACATCTAGTACACACATATCAATATGATGTTGTTTGATATAGGCAAGGACGCCATAAGTTGAATGGAAGCCTTGTACTTCAAACCCTTCATTTATGAAATACCGTTTAACCAATTCCAGTGTATTCACATCATCTTCTACTACAACTATTCTTGTCATATTGGTCATCCTAACTTGTTGTAATGCTTTGTGGTAATACTATGTTGCTGATGCTTTGTATCTGATACCTTGTTGCTGGCACCTTGTTACTGATACTCTGTTGCTGTTGCTCTGTTTTTGTTGCTCTGTTTCTGTTGCTCTGTTTCTGTTGCTCTGCTGCTGTTGCTCTGCTGCTGTTGCTCTGCTCTGCTCCTATTACGCTTACTTGTTATACAGTTGATTTCTAATTTCATTATAACCGAATCGGAAGTGTATTTGAACATATCATATGATTTTACACACTTTTTATACATTTATCACATGGGATTCATACAACTGCACGGTATGATTGACCTATCACATAGATTCAAAAGGAGGCAACACAATGAAAAAACTAATAACCATATTCTTAGCACTTACAATATTATTATCTATGTCCATGGTCACCTATGCTGCACCTGCTAGCGGTAGTGAACCCAATCAACCTGGCGGTCCAAGAGGCAGTCGTTTAGCAGAAGACGGTTCAGTTAGACCTTCTGATGCTCCAACAGGGGAAAGACCAAGAGGTGCTAATCTATCAATGTTATTTGAATTATATTATCCAGAGGGATTAGCCGCTTTTGATGCTCTAAACGCTGAACACCAAGAATTCCACTTAGGACAAGCGGCAATTAGAGACGCCCACAAGGCAGAAATTCAAGCTATGAAAGCTGACACTAAAGCTCAATTTGATGCAATTAATGCAGCCCTTGAAGCTGGTACCATAACAGAAGAAGAAGCCATTGTTCAAAAAGATGCCATCCGTAGTACAATTAAAGAAAAAAGAGCTGAAAATAGTGTTACCAGGGCCGCACTGGAAGTCATCAAAACTAATAAACAAGCTGAAGTTGCTGCAATCAATGCCTTAAGAGAAGCTAATAGAACCACTTTAAGGACCGCACTCACTTCCGATCCAGTTGATGAGGTGGCTATTGCATCATCACTCGCTACTGTTACTAGTTTATTAGAACAGCACATAGCTGTTGACTATACATATGCAGCACAGATTGCAGACCTACTCGGGTTGTAATATACGCCATCATCAACACCTTCGCCCCTCACAATGGTAAGATAAGTAGCTTTACCAGATTAGTAATCATGGCATAACTGAATTTTAGATTACTTACTGCATATATTATTTCTATACATATAAAAACCTCCAAAATAGTTATCTAATTCAATTAATTAGATTGTCTACTTTGGAGGTTTTTATATGTATAGTCCTTCTATCATCTTATACGAATACGTCGATTAATTCTGTTGTGTAATCTCAATCATACGGTCCAAGCTTTTGATGGCTCTTATACGAATGTCCTCATCCACTTCCATCTCATAACGTCTTTTTTTAAGTGCTTCGTAGACACTGGA
>JAQICP010000574.1 GCA_027858555.1 Vallitaleaceae bacterium | reverse complement strand
CCCCCATACCTTACCTAGTAATTCACTTCTACTAACAGCTCTACTGCCATTATCTGCCAAGTAAAACAAGACATTGAATTCCATACAAGTCAGACCGATATCTATGTCCCCAAGCATCGCTCGTTTGTTATCATTATCAAGTATCACATCATATATGTGTATAATGGGCTTTTCTAACTTATGAACTTGAGCTTGCTCTGTCCGCCTAAAAAGACTATGCACCCGCGCTACCAATTCCATGGGACTAAATGGCTTGGTCAGATAATCATCACTGCCTAGATTCAGACCTGTAATCTTATCCTGTTCAGTATCTTTTGCAGAGACAATGATGATAGGCACTGAACTGGTACTTCGAATATGACGACATACCTCATACCCATCAAGTCCTGGCATCATCACAGCAATAATAAGCATATCTGCCGGCTTGCGCTCAAATGCTGCTACAACTGTCTTCCCACTGTGAAATGTCTCAACCTGGTTGCCCTCTTTAATAAGAAACGATTGAATAATATTACGAATATTAACTTCATCATCTGCTATATAGATACGTTTTTGAACCATGCTATTCACCTCTGAACCTATTTTATCATAAATCCGAACCTATTTTACCATATAATTGCTGGTAAATTGCTTGGGCGTATAGATAATGGTTGTTTGCTTCATTCTTGCCACAATTTGCCCTAAGAAATAACCGATACTTATATTGAGTAAAGAATCAAATCAATATAACCACACTTGCAAGCAAGTATATTATGTTGTCATTATAAGTGATATTCTTTTGTGACGACGAAAAGGAGGTAAATACATGAATATATCGACAAATTATAACATCTCAAGTAACTATGGCTATTACAACTCAGGCAGTTCTAAGTCCACTGATAATTTAGCAGCATCCGTACAACGTTCTGCAGAAAAGTCAAATAGTTCAAATGAATCCAGAACATCTAGAATTGCTTCTTCTAGCACAACGCAACTAGAAGCATGGAATCAACTTAAATCAAGTGTATCTGGGTCAATGATGCAATATGCTTTACTTAACCCAAATGAGTCAACTACAGAAAATACATCTGATAGAGATGAAATCATGAAAAACATAGGCTCTCAGATGGAAACCTTGAAATCTACAGATATTGAGAACATGACTAGCGATGAAATTGAGGAAGCACTTGCAGGTATGCAAGCGAATCTTCAAGCTCTTAACAATACGCCAAGTGAAGCTCAAAAGGTATTAAGTGCAGATCTGACTACTATGACTGATACAGAAATGAAGGACTTGCTACTGGCTGTACAGGAAGATGCCGTTGCTCAAAGTGAAGGTCCAAGGCCAGATAGAGGTATGCCACCACCACCACCACCACCAAAAGATGATTCTAGCTCAAGCATTAGTTCTACTTCTTCCACAGATTCAAGTCTTCAAGATATATTAGCATCAATTCTTAACGACTTGACTAGTAGTTTACTAGATAGTTTGGATGATGACGAAGATGAAGATGAAAGTGCAACGACATCAAGTATTTCAAACGAAACTGCACTGAATTCATCTACTGATTCAGGTGCTAATCTAAGCTCCCTTAAAGAAATTTTTAAGGAATTAACAACGAGTTATGATGACTCTGAGATATCAGCTACAGACTATGCATCAAGTTTAAAAGAAACCTTAGCTGATCTATTTCAACAACAAAGGGAAAGCATAGACAACACGAGTGCTAACCTTTTCAGTAAGATTGATTCATGGAGTGATATTTCAAAGGTATAAATGACTAAGGAGGTGTAATATGGCTATATCTGGCGTAACCACAACCACATCAACAACTTATGTAAGTGGTTCTACTAATACTTCTGAAGTAGCTCAGTTGCAAAAGCAACTGGAAACTTTGCAAAAAGAATTAGTAACAATAAGCCAAAGTGATGATGATGTAGAAACAAAGGAGCAACAATCAGCATCTATTCAAACACAGATTCAGTTAATACAAGCCAAAATTCAACAGATTCAAACTAAGCAATCTGATAATGAAGAGAAAACTTCTACTGAGCTTATAAACTCATCTATATCAAGTGACCAAGTTAGTCAACTTAAAACTGGTACTAATGAAGATTTATTAGGTCAAATAGTTGACGAAAGCGTATAAGACCTAAGATTAGTTTAAATGTAGTAAAATTAAAAAGGCTAGTCACTAGCCTTTTTTTTCTCTCTAAGTTCCCTAAAAAACTGTTGCAGCATATCCTTACAGGTATCTTCCATCACCCCGTCAATAATCTCAACTTGATGATTAAACGTGTCCACTTGTAACAGGTTAATCAATGTACCTGCACTGCCCGATTTTAAATTCTTAGCCCCCAGTACAATGGTTGGAATCCTCGATTGGACAATGGCACCTGCACACATGGGGCAAGGTTCTAATGTGATGTACATGGTACATGCTTCTAGCCGCCAATCACCAAGATAATCAGATGCTTCCTTAATAGCAATTAATTCACCATGGGCTAAAGGGTTTTTGTCCGTGTTTCTACGATTATAGCCTCTTCCTATTATAGAATCCTTGTAAACCCTAATACCCCCTATCGGGACTTCATCCATTGCATATGCCTTCTTTGCTTCATCCAGTGCCATGGCCATGTATGCTTCATGACGTGTTATATCTATTATTTCATAATTACTGTTATCCATATTATCCACCTTTATGCTTACTGCTGTGCATGTTATCCACCTTTATGCTTACTATTGTCCACCATAATACTTATTGATATTCTAGCTGGGTAGTGATACTCTATATTATAGTTTAAAAAAATACGCATTACAATGAGGATATAATGAACATAGCTGGTTTAACCAAGACTACACTTTTAGATTATCCAAATCATGTGGCCTGTACGGTTTACATTCATGGTTGTAATTTAAACTGTCCCTTTTGTCACAATGGACAGCTTCTTTCAGTTAATAATAAGGCACCTCTTGCAGAGACTGCAATATTTGAGTTCCTAATCAAACGCAGAAATGTTCTAGATGGCATCTGTATTACTGGTGGCGAACCAACCCTCCAACCTGGCCTAATCCCATTCATCAAAAAAGTTAAAGCCCTTGGTATGAAAATCAAACTAGATACCAATGGTCTAAAACCGAAGGTCCTAGCCCATCTAATCGAAGATAACTTAATAGATTATATTGCGATGGATATTAAAAATTCAAAAGAGCACTATCCGAGGACAGTTGGTATTAATACAGTAGATATAACGAAGATTAATCAATCAATTGGGTTGATTAAAGCATCTGGCATTCCTTATGAATTCAGAACTACTGTCATGAGAGAATTCCATACAATAGATGGTCTAATCAGTATCGCACAGTGGCTAGGTCGCGTTGATAACTACACCTTGCAAAATTATAAAAAAAGCGATAACCAACTAACGGATGTTACTTATACAGCATTTGAAAAGTCGGAATTAGAGACATACAGAACTAGATTATCACCCTATTATCTGTCCATTAAAGTAAAATAAGATTCCTATTATTACGCATACTAAGGGTGCTATATGTCGGATATATTACACAGGTCTTATGTACTAAAAACTTCTAAAGTACTAGGACTAATCGCCCTAAAAAGTTAACCAAATGTTCATAATATTAACATAGCTTAGCCACACTAATAGTATATTATATATATTGTAAGAATAGTTACCTCTTACATATTAAATACTCTCCCCCTCATCCTTTACAATAGCACCTGAACTTCGGTTCTGGTGCTTTTTCTTAGTCCAAAATAACTGCACTTTATGAAGCCCCTAACCTGTACAGACACTCAATGAAACTCGGTTAGATGCTTCCGGTATTTTAAAGGTACAAAACTTTGTTGCAGCTTTAGGTTCTGTCTTGACTCGATGGCTATGGCCTCAAAATAGCCTTTCCAAAGTGCTTGAAATGCTAATTCATTATCACTATAGGTAATGGGTTGCTCCATCTTAAAGTCAGATATAATCCACGGCCAATGGTCACAGAAAATTGCATGCACTCTTTTCATATCATGTATAACAAATCGCTCATTAGCCAATCTATCTGCAAAATGCTCTCCCAACAAAATCAGGATATTATGATCTGGTTCAAATGCTGCGTATAGAACATGATCAATCTCAGCAAACCGGAGTAACCCTAAAAATCGATGCTTCTCGAATCCCACTGCTCTGCTTATGCGCCTTACAGGCAGTGTATCGTGATGGGCATGTAAAAGTTCTATCTTCTGACCCATCTTGAATGCCATAATCAAGTATCTTAGGATATAAGTATCTTTCATCCTATTGTTAGATAAATAAGTCCGGTATATATCCCAGTAAGTCTCTTCGGAAAACTGTTTCATGATTGCATCATATACCCGCTTAGCCTTAATTAGATCAGTTTCAACAAACTTGACCTCTTCAAAAAGGGTCGGCTGATAGTGTATCTCCTCCATAATCTCACTGGCATGTTCTAGATAGTAATGTTGGTGGATACATGTAAGCAACCCGTCAAAAGTACCGTCATATGTGTATATCATAGTTAGCTCCTTCTAAAACCAATTATTATGCAAATAAAGACATCTGATTATAAGGTGACGGTGGATTAAGCGCCGTCTTAATACCACACACACTCATGGCTTTGTCGCCATAAAACTTGCCATTGCAAGTCAAAAAATACTTAGCCCGCTTCATCACAACACCCATCTTACTTAAATCGTCGTATTGGATGGTCACCACTTTTCTCTGACGCATGATGCGCCTAGCTGAAGTGGTCCCTATGCCAGGTATCCTAAGCAGTTCTTCCACACTTACTCTATTAATCTCCATGGGAAATTGCTCGATGTGTTTGAATGCCCAATTAATCTTTGGGTCATATGCCAAATCAAAATTATGTTCACCTTCACCCAATAACTCGCTGGCACTAAACTTATAAAATCTGAGCAAGAAATCTGCTTGATAGAGCCGGTGCTCTCTAAGTTTTGGTGGCGCTAATTGTATGGATGGTAATAAACTTCCTTCGTTGACTGGCACATAAGCTGAAAAATAGACCCTTTTCAAATCGAATGCTTTGTATAGTTTTTCAGTGGTCTCGAGTATGGTCTTATCACTGTCATCTGTAGCACCAACAATCATCTGGGTAGACTGACCAGCTGGCACAAAAGCCGGTGCATGCTTGAAATGCATACGGTCATCTTTTAACTGTAGTATGCCATCCTTAATCTGTCGCATTGGGTCAAAGAGTTTCTCCGGATTCTTCTGAGGTGCTAATAATCGAAGGCTCTCTCTTGTGGGCAGTTCAATATTGACGCTCATTCGGTCCACTAAGAGTCCCACTTGTCTAATTAGTGCAGGGTCAGCACCTGGTATCCCCTTTACATGAATATAACCAAAAAACTTATGCTGATGTCTGAGTAATTGAACTACCTTAAGAATCTTCTCCATGGTGTAATTAGGATTCTTCTCAATGGCAGAGCTTAAGAATAGACCTTCTATATAATTTCTTCTATAAAATTCAATGGTTAGAGTGGCTACTTCCTCAGCAGTAAAACTTTCTCTTCTTATGTCATTGGATGATCGGTTGATGCAATAAGCACAGTCATATACACAGTCATTGGTCATCAATGTTTTGAGCAAAGAAATACATCTGCCATCGGAGGACCATGCATGACATATACCACAGGCCGCTGAATTACCAAGCCCACCTTTATTGCTCTTATCCACGCCACTAGAAGCACAAGATACATCGTATTTTGCTGATTCTGCTAAGGTCTGGAGTTTTGTTATGATCTGTGTGTCCATAGTTACCATCCTGACTTGTACCTGGTGCTTGTCATATAACTCACATTGTTATTGTGTCGTCAATTCACAACCATCACAACCATTCACAATTGTTATCCTGTATATTATACCAAACATATGTTCTTATATCAAGAAAAACCACTCATAAAGTCACAGTCGAACTGTCCTAAATAAGTGGTTTCATATTGGTTATTATTGATTTTTCTTATATTAATCCTTTATTGGTAGTACCTACCTAATTCGATATAAGGCGTCAAATCTTTAAGTGTGAGATTCGCATATAGATTATCATCGCCATATAAATCAATGCCCCTATAAGATATGCTATATTGTGGCATTTCTAAAAAACTGATTCCTGTTAAAGCGGTTAAATCTGGTTTGAACGCATAATAAGATAGGCCTAAATAATCTTCAAGTGATATCAACTGACCACTACTTAAATCATAATTAAGGTATCGCTCACTACTCATATAGTTCCCATTAACATCATCATATGACAAGTAAATACTTATGGATATATATTTATAATTAGAATATTCTGAGTACATATATACTGAATAATCTTCTATGCTATCCATTTCAGACTTCATTTCATCTAAAACATCCATAATGGAATTATTTATGATAGATTCTATTTCAAGATTGCCTGGTATAGAGATCTGTATTAGCATCTCAC
This sequence comes from Vallitaleaceae bacterium, assembly GCA_027858555.1. Taxonomy (GTDB): domain Bacteria; phylum Bacillota; class Clostridia; order Lachnospirales; family Vallitaleaceae; genus JAQICP01. Next base: position 1,283 of record JAQICP010000574.1, on the reverse strand, counting down.
TGTTTTCTTCCTCCATATTTTTGGTTACTAACAAGTGATTATCTGATCCAACACCAAATTGATTATTTGTATTGATAAGGGTGCTTATGTCTGTATAACTTACGGTCTGTAATAGATCTAGTGTATTAATTAAGCCGCCTAGTTTGCTGTCTGGATTGTCATTGGATACTGCTATCAATGTCTCATATAACTGACCTGCTTTACTGATAAATGTATCTATATAACTGCCTTCTGGTCCAATAAGTAAGTTAGAGATCTGTCTATTATAAAGTTGATTCAGTTGCCATGACAAAAATACAGGTTCACTATAGTCAATTAATGTCTCTATAGTGATTGCATCCATTGCTAGTGCGCCAAAGTCAACCTCTCTTCTACCATAAGCAGAATTCTGAATACGACTATTCAACCGTATCATAGTGCCAAAATCCTCAGTAACATAAGGTACTAATACCTCTAGTGCAGCCCAATCTGTCTCGACAACGGGTGTTTCTTCATATCTAACAATAGTCATATACCCATCAAATAGATTTTGAAACGCGGCTCGTATAGTATCATCTTTAATAAAACTAATTTTCCTAGGATCTAGGATACCATTCATGTCTTGATTTAATGAATTAAGATATTCATCATTATAGATCTCCTTATTCATAACATCTATATCTTCCGTTTGATAAATAACAAGCCATTCTATCATCGATTCAAGTTCTGTGGCAGTAGTTTCTGTAAAATGATCGGTTATATAGTTGCCAAGTACCCCCGCCTTGTTCTCCTGTACTAAAAGGGCATTAAAACAACTGAAGACATCTACATCATCCTCTACTTCTTCTGGATTGTCTTTAGTATCATCATTACCCTGATTTGGGTCTGGGTCTTCACTCGCCTCTGAATCATCATTATTAATTACATCATCTGTTTTTTCGTTATTTGAATCATTCTTATCTATATCTGTGGTTTTGCAACCACCTAGTACCAATATACATACGATTAGTAAAATCATTAGCCTCTTCATTAGGTACTCCCATCTTAACAAAATATATTTCTTTTCTCTCTTACATTATACCATACAATAAAATGCCTTATATAATCTTATACTCTAACGATTGTCATTACAACTATATCTCCAATAGAAGGCAACCTTAACTCGCTTTTTGCTAGAATATCTATTTTTTCCATTTCAACTTCATTCAAATAATTGGTTATGAATTTAATAGTTTATACCATACATTCATTGATTCAATTTCTCCAGAAATCTGTGTATTGTTCCATAGTGTACCACCATACTC